>JBDTXV010000060.1:0-9224 GCA_040006015.1 Caldimonas sp. | reverse complement strand
TCGTCATGTACTTCGTCGTCCTGGCGGTGTTCATCGCCGTCTTCCTGTTCATCCGCCGCGTCGTCAATTCGCCCTACGGCCAGGTGCTGAAGGCGATTCGCGAGAACGAGCCGCGCGCCGTCTCGCTCGGCTACGACGTCGACCGCTACAAGCTGCTCGCGTTCGTCCTCTCGACCGCGATCGCCGGGCTGGCCGGCTCGCTGAAGGCGCTGACGCTGGGCCTGGCGAGCCTGACCGACGTGGTCCAGGCGACGTCCGGCGAAGTGATCCTGATGACCCTGCTCGGAGGGACCGGCACGTTCTTCGGCCCGGTGCTCGGCGCCTTCACCGTCATCGGCCTGCAGAACTACCTGGCCGACCGCGTCGGCTCGTGGGTCACGGTGATCATCGGCGCGATCTTCGTCGTCTGCGTGGTCTCGTTCCGGCGCGGCATCATCGGCGAGCTGCTGGCCTGGCAGCAGCGCCGCCGCAACCGGACATGAGCCGCGCCGTGCAAGCCGACCGGCGGGTCGCTAGACTCGGGCTGCGGGCGACGTCGATCCGCCGGGAGAAAAGAACATGACGATCAAACGGCTGACGAAGGAGGACATCCGCAAGGCCTCCGGCACCTTCAACCCGGTGGGTCACATCGTGCTCGCGCTGCCGGACGACGCGGTCGCGGCCGAGGCCGTGCGCGCTCTGCACGAGACCGGTTTCGGCGCCGCCGACATCCTCGAATACAGCTCGAGCGAGGTCGCGCCGCGCCTGCGCGAAATGGTCGCGAGCGCGAGCGGCGTGGCCGGCTTCGGCTACGAGATCACGTTGATGCGGCGCTATCTGACCCTCGCCGAACAGGGCGTCGGCTGGCTGATCGTCTATGCGCCCGAAGACGCCGCCGCCGCGCGCGTCGCCGCGATCGCCGAGCGTCTCAACGCCGAATGCGCGGTGCGCTATCACCGCCTCGCGAACGAAGATCTGATCTGAGCCGGCGGCCGACTGCTCAGGCGACGTCGGTGAAGAGACCGGCCGAGCTTTTCGGCGGCATGATCCCGAGGTGCCGGTAGGCGGCGAGCGTCGCGACGCGGCCGCGCGGCGTGCGCTGCAGGAAGCCGTTCTGGATCAGATACGGCTCGATCACGTCCTCGATCGTGTCGCGTTCTTCGCCGATCGCCGCGGCGACGTTGTCGAGGCCGACCGGGCCGCCGTCGAATCGATGGACGACCGCTTCGAGCAGCTTCCTGTCCATTACGTCGAGTCCCTGCGTGTCGACGTCGAGCATCGCGAGCGCCAGATCGGCGAGCGGCTTCGTGATCTGCCCGCTGCCCTTGACCTCGGCGAAGTCGCGCACGCGGCGCAGCAGCCGGTTCGCGATCCGCGGCGTGCCGCGCGCGCGGCGCGCGATCTCGTGGCCGCCGGCCGCGTCGATCGGCACCTTCAAAAGGCCGGCCGAGCGATGAACGATGCGCGCGAGCTCTTCCGGCGTGTAGAACTCGAGCCGCGCGACGATGCCGAAGCGATCGCGCAGCGGATTCGTCAGCATCCCGGCCCGCGTCGTCGCGCCGATCAGCGTGAACGGCTGCAGCTCGAGCTTGATCGAGCGCGCGGCCGGACCTTCGCCGATCATGATGTCGATCTGGTAGTCCTCGAGCGCCGGGTACAGGATCTCCTCGACGATCGGGCTCAGGCGGTGGATTTCGTCGATGAAGAGCACGTCGTTGCGCTCGAGATTCGTCAGCAGCGCGGCGAGGTCCTTCGGCTTCTCGAGCACCGGTCCCGAGGTCTGGCGCAGCTTGACGCCGAGCTCGTTGGCGATGATGTGGCTCAGCGTCGTCTTGCCGAGGCCGGGCGGCCCGAACAGCAGCACGTGGTCCATCGCTTCGCCGCGCTTCTTCGCGGCGCCGATGAAGATCTCGAGCTGCTCGCGTGCCTTCGTCTGGCCGACGTATTCGTCGAGGCCTTTCGGCCGCAGCGCACGCTCGATCGCCTCTTCGCCGGGCGAGGTCGGCGCCGCGCTGATCACGCGCCGTGCCGGCTCGAACTCGTCGGTCTGGATGCTCATCGACGGATTATGGACACGGCCTTGCGGTCGACCGCTTTGGCACAATCGCGCGATGAAGACGCACCTGATCGCGGCCATGCTGCTGCTCTGCGCCGCCGCTGTTCCGGCGAACGAATATCGGGCCGGAAGCCTGACGATCGACCATCCGTATGCGCGCCCGACCGCGCCGTCGCAGCCGACCGGCGGCGGCTACATGAAGATCATCAACAAGGGCGCCGACGACAGGCTCGTCTCGGCCAGCACGCCGGCCGCCGCCGCGGTGCAAATGCACAGCATGCAAATGGACGGCAACGTGATGCGGATGCGGGAGGTCGCTGCGATCGACATTCCGGCCGGCAAGACCGTCGAGCTGAAGCCGGGCAGCCTGCATCTGATGCTGACCGGGTTGAAGGCGCCGCTCGCCGTCGCCCAGAGCTTCCCGCTGAAACTGAAGTTCGAGAAGGCCGGCGAGGTCACGGTCGACCTGAAGGTCGATGCGCCTGCCGCCGCGGAAATGCACCACACGCACTGACGCGGCAAAGGGGTCGCGGCCCGCTTCGAGTGCAGGCCGCGGG
Organism: Caldimonas sp.; assembly: GCA_040006015.1. Taxonomy (GTDB): domain Bacteria; phylum Pseudomonadota; class Gammaproteobacteria; order Burkholderiales; family Burkholderiaceae_C; genus Schlegelella_A. Next base: position 6,632 of record JBDTXV010000060.1, on the reverse strand, counting down.
GCCCCGCGGGGGCCCGCTTCGCCGTCTCACTTCGCGAGCGCCCGGAGCGCGAGCTTGATTCCTTCGCCGACCGCGACGTCGGGCGGCAGCGCCTTCAGCGCGGCCGCGGCTTCGCGGTCGTTGTAGCCGAGCGCGAGCAGCGCCTGCAGGATGTCGGTCTGCGCGCCGGACGAGACGCTGACCGGCGCCGTCAGCGCGTCGCCGAGCTTGCCCTTCAGCTCGAGCAGCAGCCGTTCGGCGGTCTTCTTGCCGATCCCCGGCACCTTCACGAGGCGACCCGTTTCCTGCAGGCCGACCGCCTGCGCGAGCTCGGTGACGGTCAGGCCGGACAGGATCGAGAGCGCGGTGCGCGGGCCGACGCCGGAGATCTTCACGAGCAGGCGAAACGTCGCGCGCTCGTCGTGCGTCAGGAAGCCGAACAGCACATGGGCGTCCTCGCGGACGACGAAGTGGGTCAGCAGCGTGACCCGTTCGCCGACCGCGGGCAGGTTGTAGAAGCTGCTCATCGGCACATCGACTTCGTAGCCGACGCCGTTGACGTCGATCAGCAGATGCGGAGGCGCTTTCTCGGCCAGCGTGCCGGTGATGCGCCCGATCATGGCCGGACCGGCGCGCGGCGCCGCAGCGACCGCATCTCAGCGCCTGAAGAGGCCGAGCCGCTGCGCCTCGAGTGCCGCTTCGGCGCGCGAGCTGACGTTGAGCTTTCGGTAGATCTGCTTCACGTAGTCGGCGATCGTGTGCCGCGACAGGCTCAGCTGCACGCCGATCTCCGGCAGCGTGAAGCCCTTCGCGACGCGCAGCAGCACCTCGTTCTCGCGATCGGTCAGCGAGACGTGCGGCATGTTCTGCGGCCGCTCCTGCGGCTGCGTCTGCGATGCGAAGTGCGAGATCACGCGGCGCGCTATCGACGGCGACAGCGGCGGCTCGCCCTGGCTCATGCGCTTGAGCTGCTCGGCGATCAGCTCGGGCGCCTGCTCCTTCAGCAGATAGCCAAACGCGCCGGCCTGCAGTGCCGGGAAGAGGTGATCGTCGTCGTCGTGGATCGTCACGACGACCGACTGGGCTTGCGGATGCGCTTCGCGGATCGCCGCGACGACGTCGACACCGGAGCCGTCGGGCAGGCCGAGGTCTATCAGCGCGAGGTCGACCTTCATCGACGCGACCAGCTCGAGCGCGCCGTGGACGCGGGCCGCTTCGAAGATGTGCGAGTCCGGGAACACCTGCAATATCAGCGCCTTCAGCCAGGCGCGCGTCTCGGGAAGGTCTTCCAGCAGCAGGACGTTTTTCACGCCGGTCCCTCGGATTGGCGCACCATGCGCCCCGAATCATCCTACCAGCGCGAGTCGCGAATGAGGGTGCGCGGCGTGCCGATTCACAACGGAACTGTCAACGCGATCACGGTTCCGTAGCCTGCGCCGGACTGGACCAGGCACTGGCCGCTCATCTGCTTGGCGCGCCGCTTCATGCTCGACATGCCGAGCCCGCGGTCGAGCTTGCCGTCGAGCTCGGTCGGAATGCCGCGGCCGTTGTCCTGGATCGTCATCGCGAACTGGCCGTCGGTGATGCGGCAGCGCACGCTGCAGCGGGTCGCCTGGCTGTGCTTGATGATGTTGCTGACCGCTTCGCGGACGATGCGCGTCGTCTGCACGAAGCCGCGCGACGGCAGCAGGTGCTCGGTCTCCTCGACCGGGCTCTGCCATTCGACCTCGACCTTCGCCTGGCCGAGCCGCGCGACGGTCTCGGCGCGCCAGTCGGCGAGCGCGTCGGCGAGCCGCATCGGCTTGCCGATCAGGCCCTTGACCGAAAGCCGCATGTCCTCGAGCGCTTCGCGCGCCAGCGCCGAAATGCGTTCGCTTTCGCTGGTGTGCACGATCGTCAGCAGTTTCGCGCCGAGGTCGTCGTGCAGATCGGCGGCGATGCGCTTGCGCTCCTTCTCGGTGACCTGTTCGACGCGCAGCTCGGCCAGCTGCGAGAAGTTGCCTTCGAATTCGGTCGTCAGCTCGCGCACGCGTCGCGCGAGCGCGGCTCGTCGCGCCTCGGAAGTGCGCAGCGCCTGCGCGAAGCGCATGAACAGGCGCGTGCCGACGACGACGAAGAGCAGCGGGGCGAGGATCGCCGGCAGCGGCCACGGCAGCAGCGCCGTGCCGTGCTCGGCGCGCATCGCGTCGAACATCAGCACCGCGGCGGCGGCGAGTACCGCGGCCATCGGCCAGAAATCGTTGCGGCCCTCGCGCCACGTGAAGCGGAGATACAGGGCGGCGACCGCGACCAGCTCGGCCGCGAAGATCACGTACCAGATGTTCGCGATCGCGAACAGCCGCGCCTCGCCGCCGAGCATCAAGGTCAGCGGCAGCAGCAGCCACTGGATCACTAGCGTCGCTTCGATCGCGCGCGAGCGAAGCTCGGCATAGCTCAGCAGGAACTGCGCCGCAAGCAGCACCAGCGTCGCCAGGCCGATGCAGAACCCGTATTCGGTGAACACGTCCGCCCACGGCGGATCGCGCAGCCAGAACCGGGTCGACAGCAGGGCCCAGCCGATGCAGAGCGCGCCGAAATAGCCGTAAGAGACCTCGCGCCGGTTGTTCCGCCCCAGCGCCAGCATCAAGCCGCCGAGCACGACGAGCGTCACCGCGCAGATCTGGGTCCACGTGACGTTCCAGAATTGGCGCTTCGCGTGCGCAGCGGCGAGCGCCGCGCGCGGCCCGATCCGCAGCACCGACAGGCCGCCGGCGAATTCGCGCGACGTCACGCGCGGCAACGCGTTCCCGTTCAGCTGGATGTCGACGACGTTGCCCTGCGCCTGCAACAGCGCGGCCGGCAGCGTCACGAGTTGCGGCTGGCGGCAATCGGCGGACACCGGATCGGCCATCCGGCCGCCGCTGTGGATGCGATGTCCGTTCAGATGCACGTCGGCGCTGCCGCAGACGCGCTCGATGTAGATCGCGAGCAGCTCGTCGGCATCGATGCCGGCGGGCCGGTCGAAGCGCGCCCGATACCAGACGCTGCCGTCGTGACGCGGCCGCGTCACGGCCCAGTCGTCGGGCAAGGCCACCGGGTTCGCCGGCGCGTCGGCGGGAAAGGTCGCCGCCGACGAGTTCACCGCCACTGCATTGGCGATGGACTGGACCGCGGCCGCTTGCGCATCGGCGCGGCCGACCGACGCGACGGCGGCGCAGAGGCCGATCAGCACGCGGACGCAAAACGCCCGGAAGCCGCTTGCGGAGCCGGCGGTGGCGGAGCGTGCGTGCATCGCCGGCGATTGTGACGGATCGCGGCCTCGCGGCGGCCCGCCGGCCGCGCGCGCGGCCGGCCTTATTCCACACGGGCCGAGCGACAATGGCGCAACCCTTCGACACCATCACCCGTGATCCTGCGCCACGCCTTCATACCGCCAGACAACACCCGCCTCGCACACCTGTGCGGCAGCCTCGATGAACATCTGCACGCGATCGAAGCCGGGCTCGACGTCAAGATCTCGCGCCGCAACGAGTCGTTCCGCATCGAAGGCCCGCGGCAGCGCGCACAGCAGGCGGTCGCGCTGCTGCAATCGCTGTACGGCCGCGCGCGCCGGCCGATCTCGGCGGAGAAGCTGCAGCTCGCGCTGGTCGAGGCCGTGGCGCAACCGCTCGCGCGTTCCGACGCTGCGCCGGCCCGCGACGAGGCCGACGGCGAGCCGGCCGAGATCGTGCTGCACACGCGCCGCGCCGACCTGACCGGGCGCACGCCGAACCAGCTCGCGTACCTGCGCAATATCCTCGGCCACGACATCACGATCGGTATCGGTCCGGCCGGCACCGGCAAGACCTACCTCGCGGTCGCCTGCGCGGTCGATGCGCTCGAGCGCAGCACGGTGCAGCGCGTGATCCTGACGCGGCCGGCGGTCGAAGCCGGCGAGCGACTCGGCTTCCTGCCCGGCGATCTGGCGCAGAAGGTCGATCCGTATCTGCGCCCGCTCTACGACGCGCTCTACGACCTGATGGGACTCGAGAAAGTCGGCAAGGCGTTCGAGAAGGGCACGCTCGAGATCGCTCCGCTCGCGTTCATGCGCGGGCGCACGCTGAACCACGCGTTCGTGATCCTCGACGAGGCGCAGAACACGACGCCGGAACAGATGAAGATGTTTCTTACGCGGATCGGCTTCGGCACGAAGGCGGTCGTCACCGGCGACGTCAGCCAGATCGATCTGCCGCGCGGCGCGAGCTCGGGACTGATCGATGCCGAGCGCGTGCTGCGCCGCGTCCGCGGCATCGCGACGACGCATTTCACGTCGGCCGACGTCGTCCGCCATCCGCTCGTCGCGCACATCGTCGAGGCCTATGACGCGGCGCGCAAGGACGAAGCCTGACGCGGCGTCCGCGCCGCGCGGGGGTCGCCGGCTGACGCTGTCGCTGCAGTTCGCCGATCCGGCCGATCGCGCGCTCGTCGCGCGCCACCGCGTCGAGCGCTGGCTCGGCGCCGCGCTGCAGGGCCCGGCCGAGATCACGGTGCGGATCGTCGGCGCCGACGAGGGTCGCGCGCTGAACCGCGAGTTTCGCGGCAAGGACTATCCGACCAACGTGCTGACGTTCGACTATCAGCGCGAGCCGGTCGTCGTCGCCGATCTCGTGTTGTGCGCGCCGGTGCTGAGGCAGGAGGCCGCCGAGCAGGGCCTGGCGCTCGAAGCCCACTATGCGCACCTGATCGTGCACGGCGCCTTGCATGCGCAGGGCTACGACCACGAGGCCGATGCCGAGGCCGCGGCGATGGAGCAGCGCGAGATAGCGCTGATGCGCGAGCTCGGCTTCGCCGACCCTTATTCGCGCGCCGGCTGAACGGCGGCCGCCGACGTTTTCTCGCCCGGCCGCTTCGGCCACATCACCGCCGCGATCGCGACCAGCATCAGCACGATCGCGGCGCCGTCCTGCCAGTGCAGAACCTCGCCGAGCCACCAGGCGCCCGACAGCGTGCCGAGGACGGGAATCAACATCACCGACATCGTCGATGCGACCGGCGGCAGACCGCGCGCGAGGACGAGCCAGACCGCCTGCGCGAAACCGAAGATCAGCACCGCGTTGTAGGCGATCGCGGCCCACGTCGCCGCGGGCGGAGCGATCCAGCGGGCGTGTTCGAAGCCGATTGCGAGGACGGTCATCGCGAGCGTCGTCGCGACGGTCATCCAGAACACGATCGCGAGCGTCGGCACCGCGATCCGCGTATGCCGCAACTGCTGCGTGCCGAGGGCCCAGACCGCGGCGGCGCCGAGCATGCCGAGCGCGGCGATCGGCCGTCCGGCGAAATGGCCGAGCTCGTGCCAGAGCAGCAACGTGACGCCGAGCGCCGCCACGGCGATGCCGGCGAGCTGGCGCAGGCCGAGGCGCTGCCGATAGAGCGCCAGACCCCACAGCGCCGACCAGATCGGCATCGTGTAGCCGAGGATCGCGGCGCGCCCCGACGACAGCGCCTGCACCGCGAGGATCGCGAGCACATGCCAGACCAGCATGTTCGTGACGGTCAGCAGAACGAGCTCGCGCCAGTCTTTGCGCTCGATTCCGAGCGGCACCCTCAGCGCGCGCGTCAGCGCGTAGAGCACCGGCAGGCCGAGCCACATCGAAAGCGTGCGAAACGTCAGCGGCGGAAAGCCGCTGACGCCGACCTTCATCACCGGCCAGTTCAGGCCCCAGACCACGGTCAGCAGCGCCAGCAGCACGAATTGGCGCGAGGTCAGCGCGAACGGCGAAGCGGGCGTGTTCAGTTGCGTCCCAGGTAGCGCTTGCGCAGGAACAGCACGCTCATGCCGACCCCGAGGCCGAGCATCAGCATGAAGATGACCCAGAAGCCGGTTCGGCTGTGAATCAGCGGCAGTCCCTCGAAATTCATTCCGAAGAATCCGGTCACGAGATTCAGCGGCAGGAACAGCGCGGTCACCGCGGTCAGCACGCGCATCGTCTCGTTGGCGCGATGACTTTGTGCCGAGAAATGCATCTGCACCGCGGTCTCGGCCGACGATTCGAGGCGGCGCACATGCGACAGCACGCGCTCGATGTGCTCGAGCACGTCGCGCGAACGCACGCGCAGCAGCTCGCGGTCGCGCTGCGCATCGGCATCGGTCGCCGCGGGCCATTCGTCGAGCGAGTCGATCCATTCGACGACCGCGGCGCGCTGGTCCTCGCAGGTGTCCTCGAGCGCATGCAATGCATTGCGCGATTCGAGCAACATGCGCCAGACGTTGACACCGCCCTGCGGATCGAACAGCTGCTGCTCGAGATAGTCGAGCTGGCGTGTCAGCAGCCGGCGCAGCTCGAGATAGCTGTCGACCATGTAGTTGACCATCCGCAGCATCAGGTCGGCCGGACTCGTCGGCGTGCGCGTGCCGCCGCGGCCGTCGGTCGCGACCTGCGTCTCCAGGCGCTGCGCGAAGAAGTCGCGGACCTGGCAGTCGGTCGGATGCACCGTCAACAGCACGCGGTCGAAGACCGCGAAGCCGACCGGGCTCGTGTCGATCGCGGCGAGCGCGGCACGCGCCGACGCGAGCGTTCCCTTCTGCTCGTCGATGAAGAGGCGCTCGGTGCCGGCTCCGGCAGCGAGGCGCCTGAAGACCAGCAGGTCGTACCACGACGTGTAGTCGAAGTTCGACGGCAGCTGGCTGTTCAGCA
>JBDTXV010000059.1:0-9256 GCA_040006015.1 Caldimonas sp. | reverse complement strand
GAACGTCGAACGTCGAACGTCGAACGTCGAACGTCGAACGTCGAACGTCGAACGTGGAACGTCGAACGTCGAACGTCGAACGTCGAGCAGCGAATAGCAAGCGCCGAGTAGCGCAAGCCGGCTCGAACGGCTGCCCGTGACGCCGCCGTCAGCCCTTCTTCTTCGGCAGCTCGCGCCAGCTTTTCTCGTTGACCTCGACGCCGTGCTTTTTCGCCGCGGCGACGATGCGCTTCCAGGCGGCGTCGCGATCGGAATCGCTGACGCCTTCGACCTGGGCGAAACGCGCGATCGCATTGCGCACATGGCTCGCGTCTTCGAGCGGCTCCTTGCGCTGTTCGGGGAATGCGAACTGCGTGCCGCCCAGTTCGTTGCGGTCGTCGGTCTTCAGCTTCGTCATCTACGCCTCCTTCGCTCGCACCGCGGCCGCCTTCGCTGCGACGCACCGACGCGCATGTCGCGAACCGGCAAGCGCCATGCCCAGCGGCCGACGCTACAGTGCGCCGATGGACATCTCGAACGCGAGCGGCAACTCGGCCCGCCCATCGACTCTTGCGACCCGGCCGGACTCCAGCGCTGCGCGCAACGATGCCGCGCCGTTCGGCGCGCGCCGCGCCCGCGTTGCCGCGGCGATGCGCGCGGCCGGCGGCGGCGTTGCGATCCTGCCGACCGCGCCGGAGCGCCAGCGCAACAGCGACAACGACCATCCGTATCGCCACGACAGCCACTTCCATTACCTGACCGGCTTCGACGAGCCCGGCGCGTGGCTGCTGCTCGACAGCAGCGGCCGCTCGACCGTGCTGTGCCGCGAGAAGGATCCGGAGCGCGAAATATGGGACGGCGTGCGCCTTGGCAGCGTGGCGGCGCCGGCACGCCTCGGCGTCGACTCGGCGCTTGGCGTCGAGGCGCTCGACGACGCGGTGCCGGAAGCGATCGCGAACCAGCCGGCGCTATGGATTCCGTCCGGCATCGACGGTCTGCAGGCCCGCGTCGACGGCTGGCTCGCGAGCGTGCGCCGGCGCGAACGCGGCGGCGTCGTCACGCCGGCGACGCAGCACGACCTCAATCCGCTGCTCGCCGAGTTGCGCCTCGTCAAGGACGCGGGCGAGCTCGCGACGATGCGCCGCGCCGCGGCGATCTCGGCCGGCGCGCATCTGCGTGCGATGCGCTTCTGCGCCGAGCGCTTTCGCGCCGCGCCGCACGCCGGCGTGCGCGAATACGAGATCGAGGCCGAGCTGCTGCACGAGTTCCGGCGCCACGGTGCCGCCGGGCCGGCCTACGGCTCGATCGTCGCCGCCGGCGCGAACGCCTGCGTGCTGCATTACGCCGCAGCCTCTGCCGAGCTGAAGGCCGGCGAGCTCTGCCTGATCGATGCCGGCTGCGAGCTCGACGGCTATGCCAGCGACATCACGCGGACCTTCCCGGCCGACGGCCGCTTCAGCGCGCCGCAGCGCGAGCTCTACGAGATCGTCGAAGCCGCGCAGCGCGCCGCGATCGACGCGACCCGGCCCGGCGCGCGCCAGCGCGACGCGCACCACGCCGCGGTGCGCGTGCTCGCGCAGGGGATGCTCGACACCGGCCTGCTCGACCGCGACACGGTCGGCGATGTCGACGCGGTGATCGAATCGGCCGCATACCGGGCGTTCTACATGCACGGCACCGGCCACTGGCTCGGCCGCGACGTCCACGACGTCGGCGACTACCTCGCACGCGACGAAGCCCCGCTCGAACAGCCCGACGGCCTCGGCGGCAGCATCGTGCGCAATCCGTCGCGCGTGCTGCAGCCGGGAATGGTCGTCACGCTCGAGCCCGGAATCTACGTGCGCCCGGCCGCGGGCGTGCCGGAGCGCTACTGGAACATCGGCATCCGGATCGAGGACGATGCGGTTCTTACCGCCGATGGCTGCGAGCTGATCAGCCGCGGCGTGCCGGTCGCGGCGAGCGAAATCGAAGCGCTGATGCGCGAGGCCGCGGAGCGCGCGCCGCCGCGCTGAGGCCGGCCTCGACGGCGCACGGCGGCGCGGACCCTGTGCGCTGCACGGCCCGACCGCCGCGCCTACACTCGCTCCCCTCGCATCAGACCCGGAGTCTCCATGGCCTCTCCCAAGAACGTCGCCGTCGTCGTCGGCAGCCTGCGCAAGGGTTCGCTGAACCGCAAGATGGCGCTCGCGCTCGCCGCGATCGCGCCGCCGACGCTCGCATTGAAGATCGTCGAGATCGGCCAGCTGCCGCTCTACAACCAGGACACCGACGAGCAGCCGCCGGCCGCATGGACCGATTTCCGCCAGCAGATCGCGAAGTCCGACGCGGTGCTGTTCGTGACGCCCGAATACAACCGCTCTGTGCCGGCGCCGCTGAAGAACGCGATCGACGTCGGCTCGCGTCCGTACGGCAAGAGCGCATGGGCCGGCAAGCCCGGCGCAGTGATCAGCGTCTCGCCGGGCGCGATCGGCGGGTTCGGCGCGAACCACCATCTGCGCCAGTCGCTGGTGTTCCTGAACGTGCCGGCAATGCAGCAGCCCGAGGCCTACATCGGCGGTGCCGACAAGCTGTTCGCCGAAGACGGTTCGTTCTCGAACCCGTCGACGAAGGAATTCATGACGAAGTACCTGGCCGCGTTCGAGAAGTGGATCGAGCGGAACGCGATCTGAGCGCGTCGAGCGCGGCGCGCCCGGCGCGCGCGCCCTGGTACAGCGCCTCCTCGAAGACCGAGTAGCCGGACAGGTCGGCGTGGCCGAACTGCACGCGCGGCTGCGCGCCGGCGAGCGCGAGCAACGCCGCGCTGCCGCGCACGCCGGGCAACGGAATGCTCATCGCATGGCCGTAGCGCATCAGGTCGACGCGCTGCAGCTTCGCCGCGAGGTCCGGATGCGCGACCGCGAGATCCTGCACGACCGCATCGGCCCAGGCCGACCACGGCGCATCGAGCAGGCGCAGGCGCTGCACGGCGAGCTCCGCCGCCGAATCGCCGCCGAGGGCCCAGTACGCGGTCAGCACGGTCGCGCCGGCATACGGCAGCAGGCTCTGGTGCGTCGCATCGACATAGCCGAGCGTCGGGCTGCGATAGACGACGTTGTCCCATGACGGCGCCGCGCCGGGCCGGTCGTCGAGCGCGCGGTCGAGATGCAGGTTCGCGACCAGCCACGGCGCATGCCGCATCGCCGCGCTTGCCTCGACGAGCGCCGCAGGTGGCGCCGCGAGGAGGCGCGAAGCGATGAAGAGCGGCAGCGCGAGCACGACCTGCGCGGCGGTCCAGCGCTCGATCTTCTGCTCGACCGCATTCCAGAAATCGACGCTCGCGTCGTGCCGGTTCTCGCCGATGCGCAGCGCGACCATCGACGGATGGAGGCGCGCGCCGAGCGGTACCGCAAGGCGACGGCTCAGCCACGCATTGCCTTCGGGCCAGGTCAGCACGTCGTCGTGCTCGGCGGCGCCGTCGCCGGGCGCATGGAAGCCGTGCCGGCTCGCGAAGTAATGCAGTCCGGCCCAGGCCGAGACCTGTGCGGCGCCGGCGCCGTAGTCGTCGCGACAGCAGTAGTCGAGATACCAGCGCAGCGCCGGCGCGGCATAGCGTTCGGCATCGAGCCACTGCGCGAACGTCACGCGATCGAGCGCGGCATGCGCCGGCGTCCACACCGCGCGCGCGGTCGGCAGCGTGTAGCCGTGGCCGAGCGCGGCCTGCGCGACCGCGGCCTCGAAGCGGCGGTACTCGGCCTGCGTCACCGCGCGCTGCGCGGCCGGAAGCGCGTCGACCGGCGGCAGCAGGCCGTCGTGCCAGCGGCCTTCGATCCAGAGGCGCTCCTGCGGGCTGTGGCAGAGGTTGCGCTCGTCGTAGACCGGCCGGCCGCTTTCGCTGCGCCGCAGGCCGAGCTCGTCGAGCAGCTCGACCACTTCGAGCGCATCGGGGCCGGGCAAAGGCAGGTAGTGCGCGCCGAGCGGACAGGCGATACCGGCGATCTGATGGCCGCGGCTGTTGCCGCCGGCGACGGCCTCGAGGTCGAACAGATGAACGTCGTCGATGCCGGCCTGCGTCAGCGTGCGCGCGGCGCCGAGTCCGGCGATGCCGGCGCCGACGACGATCACGCCACAGCGCCGCTGCACGGCCGGCATCGGGACCTCGCCCGACTTCGTGTCCCGGACGCGATGCCCGCGCGCGACGTCGGCGCCGATCCAGCCCCCGCGCCACGCGGCATCGGGCGCGTCCAGCCGGCACGCGGCGAGCGGCGCGAGCGCCGACGCGAGCAGCAGCGAGCGACGCCGCATCCGAGTCATCGCTGCACCTTGCCCCATTCGTCTTCGAAGGTCTGCACCAGCACCTGGTTCGAGAGCCGGTTCACGTCGGCCGGCACGCGCGCCATGTCGGGCGGGAACTCGAACAGCGCCGGCAGGCCTTGCAGATTCAGGAATCGCAGACCCGGCGGCAACGCGGTCGGCATGCGCCACGGCCGCCGGCTCGCGACGATGAAGCCCCATTCGCCGAAGCTCGGCACATGCGCGTGATACGGCGCGGTCTGCAGCCCGACCGATTCGAGCGTCGTCGCGACGGTCCAGAAGCTCTTGCGCGCGATCAGCGGCGACGTCGTCTGCACGACCGCGTAGCCGCCGGCGTTCAGGTGCTGGTCGACGAGGCGGTAGAAGCTCGACGTGTACAGCTTGCCGATCGCGAAGTTGGTCGGGTCGGGAAAGTCGACGATGACGACGTCGAACGCGGCGTCGTGCGTGTCGAGCCATGTGAACGCGTCGGCGTTGACGATCTTCACCTTCGGCGACAGCAGCGCATCGGCATTGAGGCGGCGCAGCAGCGGCTGCGTGCTGAACAGCTGCGTGATGTGCGGATCGAGCTCGACCAATGTGATCCGCTCGACACCCGGATGCTTCAGCACCTCGCGCGCCGCCATGCCGTCGCCGCCGCCGAGGATCAGCACCTGCTTCGGGTTGCCATGCGCGGCCAGCGCCGGATGGACCAGCGCTTCGTGATAGCGATACTCGTCGCGCGAGTGGAACTGCAGGTTGCCGTTCAGGAACAGCCGCACTCCCGCGCGGCTCGCGGTAACGACGACGCGCTGGTAGGCGCTGGTCTCGCTGTAGAGCACGTGGTCGGCATAGAAGCGGTCCTCGGCCCAGGTCGTGATCCGGTCGGCGCCGGCCAGCGCGGCGAAGAGCGCCGCGACGGTCAGCGCGCAGGCGAGCGCATGGGCCGCGAAGCCGCGCAGCTCGCCGCGGAACAGGAGCAGCGCCCAGATCGCAACCGCCGCGTTCATCAGCCCGAACAGCGCCCCGGTGCGGACGAGGCCGAGCTGCGGCACCAGCAGCAGCGGAAACGCGATCGAGACCGCGAGCGCGCCGAGATAGTCGAACGTCAGAACCTGCGAAACCAGCGTGCCGAAACGGTCGCGCGCCGGGCCGGCGCCGCGGAGCTCGCGCTTCAATATCCGCATCACCAGCGGAATCTCGAGGCCGACCAGCACGCCGACCGCGAGCACGAGGCCGTACAGCACGAACCGGAACGACGCGGCCGGGACCGTCTGCAGCGCGAACAGCGCCGCCGGCATCAGGCCGCCGACCAGACCGACGAGCAGCTCGATGCGCAGGAAGTGCGCGACCAGCTGGCGCTCGAGATAGCGCGACAGCCACGAGCCGACACCCATCGCGAACAGATACGCGCCGATCACGGTCGAGAATTGCAGGATCGAGTCGCCGAGCAGATAGCTCGCGAGCGTGCCGGCGGCAAGCTCGTAGACCAGCCCGCAGGCCGCGACGACGAAGACCGACGCGAGCAGCGCGACCTCGGCCGCGCGGACGGGGCTGCGCGCCGCTGAATCCGGAATCATCGCGGCGACCACGGCCCGTCAGCCGATCAGAGGATTGCGCACCGTGAGGCTCGGGAAACGATTGAAGTCGCGATCGGCCGACCAGAGTTCGCGCACACCGTGCTCGAGACAGATCGCCGCGACGCGAGCGTCGTGCACCAGGCTGCCGGTTACTCGGGCCGATCTCAGCAGTTCGCGGATCCGGTCCCAATGGGTCGCATCTTCGTGCAACAACACCAGCGACGGCGAATCGAACCAGGCGTCGAGCTGCGTGCAGGCCTGTTCGACGCTCGATGGCGGCTTGAATGCCCGCGGGTTGGTGACGACGGCATAGAACTCATGAATACAGGGCCATGGAATTGCCCACGCCGATCCGGACTGCGCGAGAAGTCCGAGCTGCTCGAACGCCTGGGCGTGAAAGGGGGCATCCCGGCGATGCGCGTACACCAGCACGTTGGTGTCGACGGCGATCACGAGCCACGCTCTTCGTAGATCAGGTCGCGCAACTTCTCCCACGAAGAATTCTGAAATTCCGGCTGGAGACCTTCACCGCCCACGCTGGCATCGCGCAGCTTAAAACGCGTGGTTTTCCGAGCGCGCTCGGCGACGACCTTGCGCAGGCCTTGCTCGACGAGAGAACGCAGGGTTTCTCCGTCGCGCGCTGCGATCTTGCGCGCCTGAGTCAACAACGGATCGGCTATCTCGAGTGTCGTCTTCACGATGAGCCCTTGGTATGGGTGCCCATATTAGCATTCCCATACCGCCATAAGCCGGTCAACCGTGGATCGCCGCCGCGACGATCAGCCCGATCGCGATCGCGATCGAGCCGACGACGATCGCGAGCGCGACGTTCTTCTCGCCGACGATCTGCTGCCACAGGTGATACGGCGTCAGCTTGTCGACGATCACGAAGCAGACCAGGAAGACGACGACGCCGAGCAGCGCGTAGAGCAGCGAGCCGAAGAAGACGCCGGGTTTGAGCCATTCGATCCCTGCCATGAAGTACTCCTTGCTGTCGAACGTGGAATGCGGCGCCGCTGCGTCGCGCTATTTGTGACCGCCGCCGGTCGAGAAGCCGCCGTACGAGCCGCCGCCGGTCCGGTAACCCCCGCCGCCGCCGTCGGCGAGACAGCTGCGGTATTCCTGTGACGAGTCGCCGTAGCTGTTGCGCAGCGCCTCGCAGTCGGCCGCACCGCCGCCGCCGCAGCGAAACAGCATCAGCACGACGATCGCGACGAAGGCCCAGAAGAAGATCTTCGCGAGCAGCGACGCGCCGCTGAAGGTCGGCAGCGCATCGCGGTGCAGTGCCGCCGCGGCCGCCGGCGCCAGGCCGAACGCCTTCAGCACCGCATCGGCGGTCATCGTCTCGCCGGTCGACCAGACGATCTCGTGCGTGTCGCCGCTGTCGGTGCGCTCGCGGTTCAGGCGCTTCGCCGCGGCTGCACCGGTGCCCTGGAAGTCGCTGTTGTGCGTCAGCTGATTGCGCGTGACCTGCCAGTAGAACTCGCCGAGCACATAGGTGACCTTGCCGGTGTACTCGTAGAGCCTGCGATACAGGACGCCCTGGTACTTGACGCCGGCGCCGACGTTCTCGGGCACGCCGGTGATCGGCGCGGTCCAGCTCCAGCCGTCCTCGGCATCGACGATGAACGCGAAGCCCTCGCTGCGGCGGTACAGCAGGTACTCGCGCCAGAAGCTCTGCGAGTCATCGTCGTCTTCGCTGCCGCCCGGCACCGTGCAGCGCTCGACATAGCCGACGACCTGCCACGGCAGCGCCGCGCCGCCGCCGAGCGCGAGTGTGCCGATCGTGCCGAGCGGGATCTGCGGCTCGCTGCCGTGATCCTGTGCGTAGTGCGCGAGCTCTGCGCCGATGCCTTTCGACAGATCGACGACCGACTTGCACTGCGCGCAGACGATCGATTGCGTCGTCGCGAGCGTGACCTGCAACGGCGCGCCGCAGTTCGGACAGGCGAGCGTGCGGCCCTTCAGCGTCTTCTCGGCCGCATCGGCGAGCCCGGTCAGCGCGAGCTCGCTCAACGCGACCGAACGGCCGACCGACCAGCGCGGCACCGCCTCGCTGTAATCGAGCGTGCCGACCTCGTCGCGCGGGCTGCGCAGATCGGCGACGACGAAGCCGCGGTCGAGCACCGGCCGCACCGGCAGCTCGCCTTCGGCCGCGATCAGCCGCGCGGTCGTCACCGACGCGACGCTCCACGAGTCGCCGCCGAGCGCGAGCGGCGCGCCGGTCGTCAGCGGCGCGGCGGGCGGCGCTGCCGAGGCGTCGAGCGGCAGGTCGAACGCGAAGACGTAGCGCCCGTTGTCCTCGCTGAGCCAGCCCGATTTCTGCCGGCCGTCGACCGCGTCGAAGAGCGCGTGCCATTCATTCCAGGTGCCGCCGTCGTAGCGGTACTGGAGCCGCCCGACCAGCGCGAACGGCGCGCCCTGATAGCGGCCGGCGGCGCCGAGCTGCAACGGTGTGTGGTCGTCGAACAGCTCGGCGCTCTCGCCGATCTTGCGCAGCGCATCGCCTTCGCGCACCAGCGTGCTGCGGCAGAAACTGCAGACCGCGAACGCCGACGCTGCCGAGCGGAACTCGACCGGCGCGCCGCAGTTCGGGCACGCGGCGCGGTATGCGCGTTGGGGCGGCGGGGCGGTCGCCAACGGAGCGCTTCAGCGTCGCGAGCCCGCGAGCCGATCCGAGCCGCGTCAGGCCAGCTTCTTCAGCAACTCGACCTTCTTCGCGTCGAACTCTTCCGCGGTCAGCACGCCCTTCGCTTTCAGGTCGGCGAGCTTCTCGATCGTCGCCATCACGTCATCGGGCTTGATGCCACTGGCGGCCGCGCTCGCACCGGCCGCGGCCGCCGGCGCGCCCGGCGCCGCGGCGGCGAGACCCTGGCCGAGCTGGTTCGCCATCACCTGGCCGAGCGCGACGCCGGCGCCGAGGCCGACCGCGCTGCCGACGATGCCGCCGCCTTCGCCGGACCCTGCGCCTGCAGCCAGGGTCGGGATCGATTGCGCGGTCTGGTACTGCATGAAGCGCGCGGTGTCGCCGACCATGCCCATGCCGATCTTCTGGTCGAGGATCTTCTGCAGCTCCTCGGGCAGCGAGACGCTCTGCATCGTGACGATCTCGAGCCTCAGGCCGAGCTTCTCGAACGCAGGCGCGACTGCCTGCTGCAGCGCACCCGCGAACTCGACCAGGTTCGCTGCGAGGTCGAGGAAAGCGACGCCGCTCGACCCGACCGCGTCCGAGATGTGCTGCAGCATCAGCCCGCGCAGCTGGCCGTCGAGATCGGCGACCGTGTAGATCTCGCGCGTGCCCGAGATCTCGGTGTGGAACAGCCTGGGATCGGCGATCCTGTAGCTGTAGTTGCCGAACGCGCGCAGCCGGACCGCGCCGAAGTCCTTGTCGCGGATCGTCACCGGCTGCGCGGTGCCCCAGCGCTGGT
>JBDTXV010000058.1:0-9298 GCA_040006015.1 Caldimonas sp. | reverse complement strand
CCGGCGCCTCGATGACCAAGGACGAGAAGCTGCGCATCGCGCGCCAGCTCGAGCGGCTCAAGGTCGATGTCATCGAGGCGGGCTTCCCGGCGTCGTCGAACGGCGACTTCGAGTGCGTGCGTGCGATCGCGCAGGCGATCAAGGGCGCGACGGTGTGCGCGCTGGCGCGCGCCAACGACCGCGACGTCACCCGTGCGGCCGACGCCTTGAAGGGCGGCGAGTCGACGCGCATCCACATCTTCCTCGCCACCAGCGACCTGCACATGGAAAAGAAGCTGCGCATGACGCGCGAGCAGGTCTTCGAGCAGGCCAAGCTCTCGGTGCGCTTCGCGCGCAACCTGACGAGCGACGTCGAGTTCTCGCCCGAGGACGGCTATCGATCGGATCCCGAGTTCCTCTATCGCGTCCTCGAGGCGGTGATCGCCGAGGGGGCCTCGACGATCAACATCCCCGACACCGTCGGCTACGCCATTCCCGAGCTCTACGGCGAGTTCCTGCTCGACCTGCGCAAGAAGATCCCGAATGCCGACAAGGCGGTCTGGTCGGTGCACTGCCACAACGACCTCGGCATGGCAGTCGCCAACTCGCTCGCCGGGGTGCAGATTGGCGGCGCACGCCAGGTCGAGTGCACGATCAACGGCCTCGGCGAGCGCGCCGGCAACTGCTCGCTCGAAGAAGTCGTGATGGCAGTAAAGACCCGCAGGGATTATTTCGACCTCGATGTCGGGATCGACGCGACCCAGATCGTGCCGGCGTCGCGGCTCGTTTCGCAGACCACCGGATTCGTCGTGCAGCCGAACAAGGCCGTCGTCGGTGCGAACGCGTTCGCGCACGCATCGGGCATCCATCAGGACGGCGTGCTGAAGGCGCGCGACACCTACGAGATCATGCGTGCCGAGGATGTCGGCTGGTCCGCGAACAAGATCGTGCTCGGCAAGCTTTCCGGTCGCAATGCGTTCAAGCAGCGCCTGCACGATCTGGGCATCGAGATGGCATCGGAGGCCGACGTCAATTCGGCGTTTGCGCGCTTCAAGGAACTCGCCGACCGCAAGAGCGACATCTTCGACGAGGACATCCTCGCGCTGGTGATGGACGATTCGTTCACCGCGGAGAACGAGCACTACCGTTTGCTTGCGCTCGCGCAGCATTCAGAGACCGGAGAGCGACCGCATGCGAACGTCGCGTTCTCGGCCGGGACCACCGAACACCATGCGCAGAGCGAAGGCAACGGTCCGGTCGACGCGAGCCTGAAGGCGATCGAATCGAAGCTGCAGACTGGCGCTGAAATGCTGCTCTATTCGGTCAATGCAATCACGTCGGGCAGCACAGAATCTCAAGGTGAAGTGACGATTCGACTGCAGCACGGAGGCAGGGTGGTTAACGGCGTCGGCTCCGATCCAGACATAGTGGTCGCGTCAGCCAAAGCCTATCTCTCGGCGTTGAACAAGCTTCACAGCAAGGTCGAGCGCGTAGCCGCCCAGGGTTGACTGTCGTGATCTATGTCACGTCTGCAGGCAGGACTTGAGGAAAGGCGCGTAACGTTTTGATCTTGCGCGCTTTTTTTCATTCACATACACTCCGTGCCAAAGGGTACGAAGGGACTTGCCGTGGCGTCGATCGGGAATTGGGTGGTAGCAGGCTTGGTGACGGTCACCGCGACCGTTGCGATGGTCTCGCCTAACGTCGCGCACGCCGCGACCCGCGAAGCGAAAAAGCGCACCCATGCCACAGTTAAGCCGCTGGTGGTGCTGCGGAACAAGCAATCCGCCGTTTCCGCCTCGCGGCGCAGCGTTCATCGCGTCGCTTCGATCATCCAGGTTCAGCCGGCCAAGCCTTCGTTCGGCCAGTTGTACGGGCTGCACAGCACTGCCGATTCGCTCGACCTCAAGTCGGGCGTCGCACTGGTCCTTGATCAGGACACCAATGAAGTGCTGTTCAGCAAGAACTCGCAGGCGGTGCTGCCGATCGCGTCGCTGACCAAGTTGATGACCGCACTCGTCGTCACCGAGGCGAACCAGCCGCTCGACGAAATGATCAGCGTCACCAACGACGACATCGACACCCAGAAGGGAAGCCGCTCGCGCCTCAGCGTCGGCACGCAGTTGCGGCGCGAAGAGATGCTGCATCTCGCACTGATGTCTTCCGAGAACCGAGCCGCGAATGCATTGGGCCGGAATTTCCCCGGCGGTTTGAGCGCGTTCGTCGCGGCGATGAATCACAAGGCCCACGATCTCGGCATGAACGACACGCACTATGTCGAGCCGACAGGGCTGTCGAGCATGAATCAGTCGAGTGCGCGCGATCTCGCGACGTTGGTCAAAGCCGCGCACGAACACCAGATCATCCGCGAGCTTTCGACTTCGCTCGAATACCAGGTCGCGGTCGGGCATCGCGAGCTGCAGTTCCGCAATACCAACAACTTGGTGCGCAGCCCGGCCTGGGATATCGGTCTGCAGAAGACCGGCTACATCACCGAAGCCGGCCGCTGCCTGGTGTTGCAGGCGCGGATGGCCGGTCGCAAGCTGATCATGGTGTTCCTCGATTCGGCCGGCAAGTATTCGCGCATCGGTGATGCCGAGCGCGTCCGTCGCTGGGTCACCGAGACGACCCATGTCGTTCCGGCGGTCGTTCCGGCCGTCATTCCCGCGGTCGTTCCGACCGCGAGCGCACTGCCCAAGCTCACGTCCTGAGCCGCTTCAGGCTCGGTGGCCGAGCGCCGCCGAGATCTGCGCAGCGGTCGCGCGCAAGCGCTCCAGCCAGCCTTCTTCGAGCCGGTCCGCCGGCGCCGAAATCGACAGTCCGGCGACGAGCTTGCCCTGGTCGTCGAGGATTCCGGCGGCCATGCAGCGAACACCGAGCTCCAGCTCTTCGTCGTCGCGCGCGGTCCCGTGTTGGTTGACGCGCGATAGCTCGCGCTCGAGCACGCCGAGGTCGGTGATGCTGTTGCGCGTGTGTCCGGCGAGACCGGTTCGCGTCGCGTACGCGCGCACCCGCTGAGCGTCGTCCTGCGCCAGGAAGAGCTTGCCGACCGACGTCAGATGCAGCGGAGCGCGTCCGCCGATCGCGCGCACGACCTGCATCCCCGATCGTTCGCTGTAGGTACGCTCGATATAGACGATCTCGTCGCCCTGGCGCATCGACAGGTTCACCGGCTGATGCGTGAGCTTGTGCAACTCGCGCATCGGCGACAGCGCGGCGTCACGCACGTCGAGCCTAGCCTTGACCAGGTTGCCCATCTCGAGCATCCGCATGCCGAGCCGGTAGCTTCCGGCCTCCGGACGATCGACATAGCGTCCGATCGTCAGGTCGTTGAGGATGCGATGCGCGGTCGACGGATGCAGACCTGTCTGCTCGCTGATCGACTTCAGCGATATGGGATCCTGATGCGCAGCGAGCAGATCGAGCAACGCGAACGTCCGCTCGAGCACCTGGATCGTTACCGTTCTCGTGTCGTTCCGGGCCATATTGAATTCTGCCGCAGCAACGATCGATTCTGCATCGCAGCATGGGTCGTCATCTTGCGAAACCTGCACGGTCCGTCGTCGAATCCCGCAAAAGCGAGCGGGCCGCGGCGGTGCCGGACCGAATTGCGCCTTCCAACGTCGACGGATACGGGCCGTCGACATGGTCCCCGGCGGCGCAGAGTCGCGGTGCGATCGCCATCGGCGGCCGCTGCAGTTCCGGCGTGCACCGGAACGTCGCCCGCCGTTCGGTGAAAACCTGCAGCGTCTCGAGCGCCCCGCGCAGCAGCGGGCCGAGCGCGGTTTCGGCCTGCCTTCGGATCGCGCTGACGGTCGCCGGCGTTCCGGCATCGACCCAGCGTTCGGCCCCGCTGATCACGAACGCGAGCAGGCCCTTCGGGCCGCCGAGCCGACCGCGGTCGAACACGAATTGCGCCGGCGCGACGGTATCGCTCTGCAGTGCAAGCATCGGCTCCGGCAGCACGGTATCGGCGGCGCGCAGATAGACGGTCACGATTGGTGCGTATCGGAGGGCCGCTGCAACGCCGGACCATGTCGGAGCGACAGGCTGAGCGAGCCGAGCCGATTCGGAGGCCGACGCGGCGAGCACTACGGCGTCGAACGTGACGCCGTCGACGCGCCAGCGGTCACCGTCCGGTATCAGTGCTTCGACGCGATGGCGCAGGCGAACTTCTGCATGCGCAAGCGCGAGCCAGTTCGCCGCCGGTTGCGGCAGCACGTCGCCGAGGCCTATCCGAGGCAGCAGCAGATCCGCTGCACCGCGGCCGCCGAAAAGCGCGTCGCCGAGCACGCGCAGGAAGACGCTCGCGCTGGCCGCTTCGGACGGCGTATTCAATGCGGCGACGCAGAGCGGATCGATCAGGCCGGAGCGTATCGTCGGCGGCAGTTCCCGCGTCAGTTCGGCGACCGTCAACGTCAAAGCGCACCGAAACCCGCTCGCGCGCCAGCGCGCCGCGGCCCGCAGCAGCGCGAGCTTTTCGCCGAGGCGCCAGCCGCGACGGCGCAGCACCGCGAGCCCGAAGGCCGGCACCGCCGGCCCATTGCCGAGCAGCAGGCCGTTGCCGTTGGCATCGACGAGCCGCAGCGGCGTGCGCACGAACGCATCGCGTTCGGAGACGCCGAGTTCGTGCAGCAAGCGCAACGTCTCCGTATACGCGCCGATGCAGATGTGCTGGCCGTTGTCCAGTGCGAGGCCGTCGACGGCGACCGTGCGGGCGCGGCCGCCGAGTTGCGGCGCCATCTCGAACAACGTGACCGATGCGCCCCGGCGCGTCGCCTCGATCGCTGTCGCGAGTCCGGCCCAGCCGCCGCCGATGACCGCGACGCGGCGCGGTTGCGCCATCAGCGTCCGCGCCAGTTCGTGCGCATCGCGATCCAGAGCTTGCGCAGCGGCGTCAACGACGAGCGCTGATGTAGAACGTGGAAACCGTCGGCTTCGATTTCGCGCAGCAGCGTGCGGTAGATATTGCCCATCATCAGGCCCGGCTTCTGCGCTCGGCGGTCGGCGTCGGCGAGCCGGGCATACGCCGCGTCGTAAGTGCGGTGCGCGCGTGCGGCTTGGTATTTCATCAGCGCGGTGAATCGATCGCTGTAGCCGCGGTTCAGGATCTCCTGCGCCTTGACGTCGAATTCCTGCAGTTCCGAGACCGGGATGTAGATGCGGCCGCGCCGCGCGTCGTCACCGACGTCGCGAATGATGTTCGTGAGCTGCATCGCGAGGCCCAGCGTGCGGGCGTAGTCGAGCGTCGCGGGCTCGGTGCGACCGAAGATGTTCGACGCGACTTCGCCGACGACGCCGGCGACGAGGTGGCAGTAGCGCTGCAGGCCGGGGTAGTCGAGATATCTCGACTGCTGCAGGTCCATTTCGCAGCCCTCGATGACGGCGAGCATCTGCGCCGGCTCGATCGTGAACGCCGTTACGTGCGGCATCAGCGCCTTCATTGCCGGATGACTCGGATTGCCGGCGAAGCTCGCCGCGACCTCCTTCTTCCACCAGTCGAGCTTCATCGCCGCGACGCCCGGCTCGCTGACCTCGTCGACGACGTCGTCGACCTCACGGCAGAACGCGTAGAACGCGGTGATCGCGGCGCGCCGGGGCGGCGGCAGGAAGAGGAACGCGTAGTAGAAGCTCGAGCCGCTGCGCGCGGCGCGATCCTGCACGTATTGTTCCGGCGTCACGCGGCCTTCCTCGCATTGCCCGGCCGGCGCGTCTTCATCCAGGCCGCGCGCCAGCCGAGCAGCGGCGCGTCGTACCAGTGCAGCGCCGGTCGCTCGTCGAGCGTCGCATAGCCGCCGCGCTCGATCTTTTCGAGGATCCGCAGGCCGCCGTGGACGATGAGACGCAGCTCCCAACCGGCGCTGCCCGGCACGGCACGCGAGAGCGGCGCGCCGCGCAACATCAGTTCCCGAGCCCAGCCGACCATCTCCGCGATCAGGCCGCGACTCTCGAGTCCGCAATTTCCGCGCTTCAGATTGCGAGGATCGACCTGGTGTTTCACGCAGTCGGCGATCGGGATGTACAAGCGCCCGCGCGCGACGTCGAGGCCGAGGTCCTGCCAGAAATTCGTCAGCTGCAGCGCCGTGCAGATCGCGTCCGATTGCTGCAGCGCCTGCCCGCTCTGGATCCCGTACAGGTGGAGCATCAGCCGTCCGACCGGATTTGCCGAGCGGCGGCAATACTCAAGCAACTCGGCGCGGTCGGCATAGTGGCGCTTGACGACATCCTGCTCGAATGCGCCGAGCAGGTCGGTCAACAGCTCGGTCGGCAACGCGAAGGTTTCGATGATTTGGGCGAGCGGCTCGAACACCTGCGGCCAGCGCGCCGAAGGTGCACGTCCGGCCGCGACGGCGAGCAGATCCGCGCGGTAAGCAGCCAGATCGAGGAGTCGCTGTGCCGGGTGCGCGTCGCCTTCGTCGGCAATGTCGTCGGCGGTGCGCGCATAACGGTAGATCGCTTCGACCGCGGGACGCACGCGGCGCGGGCACAGCAGCGTGGCAACCGGAAAGTTCTCGTAGTGGTCGATGGGCACCGGGCGATTGTCCATGCTGTGCACTGCAGACCTGCTTGCGCTGCCGGCGATGGACGCGGCCGGGTCGGGTCGACGACCCCGAGCGAAGCCCGCACGACCGGCTAAAATAGCAGGCTTACCGGATCGCCAGTCACGTCGCCATCGCCCGTGGCCGGCGCCGCCCGGCGCGGGTGGCGAAATTGGTAGACGCACCAGGTTTAGGTCCTGACGCCAGCGATGGCGTGGGGGTTCGAGTCCCCCCCCGCGCACCAGCCCATTACATCAGAGAGCCAAGAAGACCATGTCCGTTCATGTTGAAACGCTCGACAAGCTGGAGCGGCGCATCACGCTGACGCTGCCGGCTGCCACGATCAGCTCCGAAGTGGAATCACGCCTGCGGCGCCTTTCGCGCACCGTTAAGGCCGACGGCTTTCGGCCGGGCAAGGTGCCGATGAGCGTCGTCGCAAGGCGCTACGGCTACTCGGTCCACAACGAGGTCATGAATGACAAGGTCGGGGAGATCTTCTCCGATGCGGTCAACGAAGCGAAGCTGCGCGTCGCCGGCGCGCCGCGGATCACCGAGAAGGAAGGCGCGCCGGAGGGGCAGGTCCTGTTCGATGCGACCTTCGAGATCTATCCTGAAGTCAAGATTGGCGATCTGTCCGGCGCCGCGGTCGAACGCGTCTCGACTGAAGTGTCCGACGTGGCGATCGACAAGACGCTCGACATCCTGCGCAAACAACGCCGGACGTTCGCGCAGCGGCCGGCCGCCGAGCCGGCGCGCGTCGGCGATCGGGTCACGATCGATTTCGAAGGCAAGGTCGACGGCGTGCCGTTCGACGGCGGCAAGGCCGACGGCTTCCAGTTCATCATCGGCGAAGGCCAGATGCTCGAGCAGTTCGACGCCGCGGTGCGCGGCATGAAGGCCGGCGACTCGAAGACCTTTCCGCTGCAGTTCCCGGCCGATTACCAGGGCAAGGACGTCGCCGGTAAGGAAGCCGACTTCCTGGTCACCGTGAAGAAGATCGAGGACCAGCACCTGCCCGAAGTCAACGAGGCTTTCGCGAAGTCGCTCGGCATCGCCGACGGCACGATCGAAGGTTTGCGCGCCGACGTCAAGCGCAATCTCGAGCGCGAAGTGAAGTTCCGCGTGCTGGCGCGCAACAAGGCGAGCGTGATGGAGGCGCTGGTCAAGGTTGCTGAGCTCGAAGTGCCGAAGGCGCTGGTGGCCGGGGAAGTAGAGCGGATGATCGAGATGGCCCGTGCCGATCTGAAGAAGCGCGGCGTCAAGGACGCCGAGACCGCGCCGATTCCGGCCGAGGTGTTCCAGTCGCAGGCCGAGCGACGTGTCCGGCTCGGCCTCGTCGTCGGCGAGCTCGTGCGCAGCAACAACCTGCAGGCCCGACCCGACCAGTTGCAGGCTCACATCGAGGAGATGGCGCAGAGTTACGAGAAGCCGGCCGAGGTCGTGCGCTGGTACCTCGGCGACCGCCAGCGGATGGCCGAGGTCGAGGCTGTCGTGGTTGAAAGCAACGTCGCTGCGTTCGTGCTCGGCAAGGCGAAAGTCGCCGACAAGGAAATGCTGTTCGACGAACTGATGGCGACCTGATCGGCTCTGTCGGCGGCTTGCGCCTGCGCGACTCGCGCGCGGCCAGCGCCTTTTCGACGGCTCCACTTGTCGTCCCATAATTCGTCCATACGTGATTCGTTCGGACACAGCCAAGGATTCCCATGAGCGCGTTGGACAGCAAGAACCTGGGCATGGTGCCCATCGTGATCGAGACCTCGGGACGCGGCGAGCGCGCCTACGACATCTACAGCCGGCTGTTGCGCGAGCGCCTGATCTTCCTGGTCGGACCGGTCGACGATCACACCGCAAACCTCGTCGTCGCGCAAATGCTGTTCCTCGAGAGCGAAAATCCCGACAAGGACATCTCCCTCTACATCAATTCTCCGGGCGGCTCGGTCAGCGCCGGCCTCTCGATCTTCGACACGATGCAATTCATCAAACCCGATGTCTCGACACTCTGCATGGGCATCGCTGCCAGCATGGGATCGTTCCTGCTGATGGCGGGCGCGAAGGGCAAGCGCTTCGCATTGCCGAATTCGCGCGTGATGATCCACCAGCCGTCCGGCGGCGCCCAGGGCCAGGCGACCGACATCGAGATCCATGCGCGCGAGATCCTGAAGACGCGCGAGCAGCTCAACAAGATCTACGCCGAGCGCACCGGCCAGTCGATCGAGAAGATCCGCGCCGACATGGAGCGTGACTTTTTCATGGATCCCGAGGAATCGAAGGCGTACGGGCTGATCGACAAGGTTCTGAGCAAGCGCGAGGCGCTGTCGGTCGCCTGAAGCGCACCGGCGCTGCGGCGCGCCAGCAACAACGCGGTGAACGGGGCCTTTCTCGACACGAAGGTCCCGTTTTCTTTTGAACTATCATCGTCTCAGCCCTTTTCGACCCCGATTTCGACCTCGAGACACCCAGGTTTATGGCCGACAAAAAAGGCTCTTCCAGCGAGAAAGTCCTGTACTGCTCCTTCTGCGGCAAGAGCCAGCACGAGGTCAAGAAACTCATCGCCGGTCCGTCCGTATTCATCTGCGACGAGTGCATCGAGCTGTGCAACGACATCATTCGCGATGAAGTGCCGGCCGACGCCGGCGACGCGAAGACCGCGAAGTCGGACCTGCCGATCCCGAGCGAGATCAAGGCGAGCCTCGACCAGTACGTGATCGGCCAGGAGGTCGCGAAACGCACGCTCTCGGTCGCGGTCTACAACCACTACAAGCGGCTCAAGCACATGAGCC
>JBDTXV010000057.1:0-9303 GCA_040006015.1 Caldimonas sp. | reverse complement strand
GCCTACACCTGGTGCGAGAACGCGCACGAGCTGCGCCTGACGCCGTGGCACAACGACCCGGTCGGCGACGCGAGCGGCGAGGCGATCTACCTGCGCGACGAGGAAAGCGGCCAGTTCTGGGCCCCGACCTCGCTGCCGTGCGCGACCGATGCCGCGACCGCCGGCCTCTTCACGACGCGCCACGGCTTCGGCTACAGCGTGTTCGAGCACACCGCGCACGGCATCCGCGCCGAGCTGCGCGTCTTCGTCGCGCTCGATGCGGCGATCAAGTTCTCGGTGCTGCGCCTGACGAACGAATCGGGACGCCCGCGCAAGCTCAGCGCGACCGGCTACGTCGAGTGGGTGCTCGGCGATCTGCGGCCGAAGTCGGCGCCGCACATCGTCACCGAGGTCGCGCCCGACGGCAGCGCGCTGTATGCACGCAATCCGTACAGCAACGACTACGCCGACTGGATCGGCTTCTTCGACGTCGACGAGGCGCAGCGTCCGGCGAGCAGCTTCACCTGCGACCGCGCCGAGTTCATCGGCCGCAACGGCTCGCTGCGCCAGCCGGCCGGGCTCGCGCGCGCGCGGCTCTCGGGTCGCATCGGCGCGGCGCTCGATCCGTGCGCGGCGATCCAGGTTCCGGTCAACCTGCTCGACGGCGAATCCAGCGAAATCGTGTTCCGCCTCGGCATGGGACGCAGCCTCGACGAAGCCGGCGAGCTGGTCGAGCGCTTCCGCGGCTCCGAAGCGGCCGCCGCGGCGCTCGACGAAGTGCATCGGCACTGGCGCCGCACGCTCGGCGCGGTCCAGGTGCGCACGCCCGATCCGGCGCTCGACGTGCTCGCGAACGGCTGGCTGCTCTATCAGACGATCGCGTGCCGGATCTGGGCCCGCAGCGGCTATTACCAGTCGGGCGGCGCATTCGGTTTCCGCGACCAGCTGCAGGACGCGATGGCGCTCGTCCACACGCAGCCGCAGATGCTGCGCGAACAGCTGCTGCTCTGTGCGAGCCGTCAGTTCGTCGAGGGCGACGTGCAGCACTGGTGGCATCCGCCGCAAGGCCGCGGCGTGCGCACGCGCATTTCCGACGACTACCTGTGGCTGCCGCTCGGCCTGGCCCGCTATGTCGAGGCGACCGGCGATACCGGCGTGCTGCTGCTCGGCGTGCCGTTCCTCGAAGGCCGCGCGGTCAATCCGCAGGACGATTCGTACTACGACCTGCCGTCGCGCTCGGGCGCATCGGCGAGCCTCTACGAGCACGCGTTGCGCGCGCTCTGGCACGGCCTCAATTTCGGTGCGCACGGACTGCCGCTGATGGGCACCGGCGACTGGAACGACGGGATGAATCTGGTCGGCCATCACGGCCGCGGCGAAAGCGTCTGGCTCGGCTTTTTCCTGTGCGAGGCGCTGGCGCGCTTCGGCGCGCTCGCCGAGCGCCAGGGCGACGCCACCAGCGCGGCGCGCTGCGCCAGCGAGCGCACGCGCCTGCAGGAGCGCCTCGAGGCCGAGGCCTGGGACGGCGCGTGGTACCGCCGTGCCTACTTCGACGACGGCTCGCCGCTCGGCTCGGCCGGCAACGCCGAATGCCAGATCGATTCGATCGCGCAAAGCTGGTCGGTCCTGTCGGGCATTGCGGCGCCGCAGCGCGCGCTGCAGGCGCTCGATGCGCTGCATGCGCGCCTGGTGCGGCCCGAAATGCAGCTGGTGCAGCTGCTCGATCCGCCGTTCGATCAGCGCGGCCCGAACCCGGGCTATATCGCCGGCTACGTGCCGGGCGTGCGCGAGAACGGCGGCCAGTACACGCACGGTGCGATCTGGGCCGCGATGGCGTTCGCCGCGCTCGGCCAGCGCGAGCGCGCGTGGGGCGTGCTCGACATGATCAACCCGGTGCACCACGTCGCGACGCCCGAGGGGATGGAGCGCTACAAGGTCGAACCGTATGTCGTCGCGGCCGATGTCTACAGCGTCGCGCCGCACACCGGCCGCGGCGGCTGGAGCTGGTACACCGGCTCGGCCGGATGGCTGTACCGGCTGATCGTCGAATCGCTGCTCGGCCTGCGCCTCGACGCCTCGGGCGGCGCGGTGCGCCTGAAGCTCGCGCCGTGCCTGCCGGCCGACTGGCCCGGCTACACGCTGACCTATCGGTATCGCGAGACGGCGTACGAGATCGAGGTCGTGCAGTCCGGCGCCGGCCCGATCGAGGTGCGAGTCGACGACATCGCGCAGCCCGAGCCGTCGGTGCCGCTCGTCGACGACGCGCAGACGCACCGGGTCGAGGTGCGGCTGCCAGTGACCGGGCACTGACGCGCGGCGCCCGTGCATGAGCGACGTCCACGCCGCCCTCGAGCCGTCGCGCTGGGTCCGGCGCTGGTCACACCTGGTCGCGCCTGACGCGACCGTGCTCGACGTCGCGTGCGGGTCGGGCCGCCATCTCCGCTGGTTCGCGGCGCGCGGCGCCCGCGTCACCGGCGTCGACCGTGACGCCGCCGCGCTCGAGCCGCTGCGCGCGCTCGCCGACGTCCGCGTCGCCGACATCGAGCACGGGCCGTGGCCCTTCCCCGGCGCGCGCTTCGATGCCGTCGTCTGCACGAACTACCTGTGGCGCGCGCTGCTGCCGACGCTCGTCGACGCGGTCGGCGACGGCGGGGTGCTGATCTACGAAACCTTCAGCGCGGGGAACGAAAGCGTCGGCAAGCCCACCAACCCCCAATTCCTGCTGCGCCGCGGCGAGCTGCTCGAAGCGGTCGCGACGCTGCAGGTGGTCGGCTTCGAAGAAGGATTTCTGAGCGCGCCCGATCGCTTCGTGCAGCGCGTCGTCGCGGTTCGCGAAGGGGCGGCTTCGGTGCCGCCGCAGCGCTGGGCGCTGCCGGAAGAGCCGGAGGCGGTGCCGGCTAAAATCGATCGATCAAGAGGAGTTCCATGAAACCCATCGTTGGCAGCATCGTCGCGCTCGTCACGCCGATGCTCGAGGACGGCAAGGTCGATTACGCCGCGCTGCGCCGCCTGATCGACTGGCACATCGCCGAAGGCACGCAGTGCGTCTGCGTCGTCGGCACGACCGGCGAATCGCCGACCGTCTCGGTCGAGGAGCACTGCGAGATCATCCGCGTCGCGATCGAACATGCGCGCGGCCGCGTGCCGGTGATGGCCGGCACCGGCGCGAACTCCACCGCCGAGGCGATCGAGCTCGCGCGCTATGCGGCGAAGGCCGGCGCCGACTGCGCGCTGTCGGTCGTGCCGTACTACAACAAGCCGTCGCAGGAAGGGATCTACCAGCACTTCCGCGCGATCGCCGAAGCGGTCGACCTGCCGATGGTCGTCTACAACGTGCCCAGCCGCACCGTCGCCGACATGCAGGCCGAGACCGCGCTGCGCCTGGCCGAAGTGCCCGGCATCGTCGGCATCAAGGAAGCGACCGGCGACATCGAGCGCGCCGCGATGCTGATCCGGCGCGCTCCGCGCGGCTTCTCGATCTATTCCGGCGACGACGGCACCGCGGTCGCATTGATGCTGCTCGGCGGCCACGGCCACGTCAGCGTGACCGCGAACGTCGCGCCGCGGGCGATGCACGATCTGTGCGCCGCGGCGATCGCCGGCGACGCGCGCAGGGCCGCCGCGATTCATCTGAAGCTGCTGCCGCTGCACCAGGCGCTGTTCGTCGAGCCGAGTCCGTCGGCGACCAAGTGGGCGCTGGCGCGACTCGGCCGATGCGGCGACGCGCTGCGCCTGCCGATCACGCCGCTGAGCGCGGCCGGGCAGACCGTCGTCGAGCAGGCGCTGCGCGAAGCCGGACTGCTTTGATCCGGCCCGATATTTTTCCGCTTCATTTCCCGCTGCGAGCCGCACAGGCCGCGTTCCCTTGGAGATCGTTCACGTGACCCGTTCCACCGAAGCTTATGCATTGCGCGCCGCCGCCCTCGCGCTGACCCTGTCGGCGGTGGGCTGCTCGACGGTCGAGAACATGCTCTCCGGCGACAAGCTCGACTACCGCACGAACAGCGCGCGCACATCGGGCCTCGAGGTTCCGCCGGACCTGACGCAGCTCGCAAAGGAAACGCGCTATCAGCCGCCGAGCGGAACGGTCAGCGCGTCGACGTTCCAGGCCGCCGCGTCGGCCCCGAACGCCGCACCGGCGACGCCGACGATCGCGCCCGCGGCGCTCGGCAACCTGCGCATCGAGCGCCTCGGCAACGAGCGCTGGCTTGCGAGCACGCTGCCGCCCGAGCAGCTTTTCCCGCTGGTCCGATCGTTCTGGAAGGACAGCGGCTTCGTGCTGGTACAGGACCGCCCCGATGCCGGTGTGATCGAGACCGACTGGGCCGAGAATCGCGCGAAGCTGCCGCGCGACCTGATCCGCAACACGATCGGCAAGGTCTTGGACGGCGCCTATTCGACCGGCGAGCTCGACAAGTTCCGCACCCGCGTCGAGCGCACGCCGACCGGCAGCGAGGTCTACATCACGCACCGCGGGATGGTCGAGATCTACACCGGCCAGCGCAGCGAGAGCACGATCTGGCAGCCGCGCCCGGCCGATCCGCAGCTCGAAGGCGAGTTCCTTTCGCGCCTGATGATCAAGCTCGGCGCCAAGGAAGAAGTCGCGCAGGCAGCGGTCGCGACGGCCCCCACCGGCCCGGCGCGTGCACGCCTGCTCGAAGGCCGCCCGGCGGCGTCGCTGCAGGTCGACGACGGCTTCGACCGCGCCTGGCGCCGTGTCGGCGTCGCGCTCGACCGCAGCGGCTTCACGGTCGAGGACCGCGACCGCGCCCAGGGCCTCTACTACGTGCGCTACGTCGATCCGAAGTTCGCCGGCAAGGAAGAACCGGGTTTCCTGTCGCGGATGCTTAGCTTCGGCAAGAAGGCCGACACGTCGACACTCGCGCGCTATCGCGTCTCGATCAAGTCCGAAGGCAATACCAGCACGGTCTCGGTGCTCGACGCGAAGGGTGCGCCGGAAAACGGCGATGTCGGCAAACGCATCATCGGGCTCTTGGTCGACGATCTGAAGTGAGTCGGGATCGGCGCGCCTGCGCCTTCGATCGAGCCGGGCGCTGAGCCGTGCGCTTCTGCAGCCTCGGCAGCGGCAGCACCGGCAACGCGACCGTCGTCGAAGCGCGCGGCGCGACGCGCGCGAGCCGCGTCCTGATCGATTGCGGCTTCACGCTGCGCGAGCTCGATCTGCGCCTGGCCCGCGCCGGCCTCGACGCGGGCGACCTCGACGCGGTGTTCGTGACGCACGAGCATGGCGACCACATCGGCAGCGCGGTCGCGCTGGCGCGCCGCAACCACCTGCCGCTGTGGCTGAGTCGCGGCACGTGGCGCGCGGTGCGCGAGCCCGAGCTGCCGGCGCTGATCCGCTTCGCGCGCGACGGCGAAGCGATCGTCGTCGGCGATCTCGAGCTGCATCCGTTCACGGTCGCGCACGACGCCGAAGAGCCGTTGCAGTTGCGCTGCTCCGACCGCACGCGCCGCCTCGGCGTGCTGACCGATGCCGGCTCGATCACGCCGCACATGCTCGAGAACCTGCAGGGCTGCGATGCGTTGCTGCTCGAGTGCAACCACGACCGCGCGATGCTCGCGACCTCGCGCTACCCGGCCTCGCTGAAGGCGCGCATCGGCGGCCGCTACGGCCATCTCGCGAACGACACCGCGGCCGAGATTCTCGCCGCGTGCCTGCACGACGGCCTGCGCCATCTGGTCGCGGCACACCTGAGCCAGGAGAACAACCGGCCCGAGCTCGTGCGCGAGAGCCTGAGCGCGGCGTGGAGCGATGCGCGCGAAGAGATCGTGATCGCCGATCCGCAGCGCGGCTTCGGCTGGATCACGATCGGCTGACGCGCCGGCCGCATCGGCGTCGAGCGCCGGTGCGCGGTGTGCACGCGTTCGGCGCGCCAAAGAAAAAGCCGCCCATAGGCGGCCTTCTTCCGAAACCGGAAAACCGGTTTACTTCTTCATCGCATCGGCAGCGGCGGAGGCCGAGGCGCTGGCGGCCATCGCAGACGAGTCGGCGGCAGACGCTGCCGAGTTCGCGGCGCTGACAGCGGCGGATGCATCGGCCGCAGGCGGCGTGACGACGACGGTCGCCGGCGGCATCACGGTCGTGGTGGCGGCCGGGGTCGCCGGCGTCACGGTGGTGGTCGTCTCTTCCTTCTTGGTGCAGGCGGCGAACGAAACGGCGGCGACCAGCGAGACCAACAACAATGCTTTTTTCATACTTGTTCCTCAGGCTACAGGGCTAAACAATGACCGGTAATTGACGGAACCCCCCTCGTGCAGAGCCCCGGCGATCGAAGGCACGGGAACGCTCGAGCATTCCGGTGCCTAGCCCATGATTATAGGCTTCTTAGGTGCTTTCCCTAGAGGCCAAGCGTCGTTGCCGGAAACGCCTCGGTCGAACGTTGCAAAACAGCGTCAATCGCTTCGCGGCAGGCGACCGCATCGACCGGTTCGTAAGAGACGAGGCCGCGTTCCTCGACTGGATCGACGACGCGGATGCAGACCACTCCGGGAACCAGACAGATCGTCGGAACCTGCGCCCGATCGAGCTCGTGATCGGTACGGCAGTCGACCAGATGCGACCACTGCCGGCGCCACTCGCCCCAGCGCGCATGGCGACGCGCGATCACGCCGAAATCGTGCGCAACCAATGTCAGGCGGCGGCGCGAATGGGCCCAGCGCGTCAGGTCTTCGATGACCGCGCGCTCGCCGAGCGGCCAGTCCGCGAAGTCCTTGTCGCTGAGCAGGATCTCAGCTGCGCCGACAGCGGCGGCCTGCGCGATCGCGCCGCGCACTTCGTCCTGGAATTCGCGCAGCGACGTGATGATTCGACGGGTCGGAGTCTCCATTTCATTCCTCCTTTGTTTCGGGCCTGAGCCACCCTGCGGCGAGCCATTGCTCGATCAACGCGGCCGCCTGCGAGCCGAGCGCGGCGACGTCCCGCGGCGCCAGCGCGCGCCGGTCGGCGAGGCGGCGCACGATCTTCGCATCGCGACCGGCGGCGCGATAGGCCTCGCCGTTGATGTAGACGTGGTTTTCGTCATAGAGCATCCGGCTGCGCCGATCGAGACGCACGCCGGACGTGCCGCGCCCCGGCACGCCGGGCTCGAACCAGACCTGCGCCTTCGGCTCGCTCAGCGCCTCGCCGAGCGCACGCGCGCGCGCGCGCCGGGCGGCGACCGCACGCGCGACCGCCGCGTCGGCGAAGCGCGACAGCGCGGCCGGAATGCGCGCCGGCTCGGCGGTCGCATCCTGCTCCGGATCGGCGTAGCGCGACGCGGCATCGGCTGCGTCGCCTGCGTCGTCTTCGTCGGCCGCATCGAGCAGATGCTGCAGCACGTCGACGCCGAGCGCCCCCGCACCGGCCGCGCGGAAGCCGATCGATGCGGTGATCGTTTCGCCGTCGGCGACGCCTTCGTGGGCCCAGCCGGGCGGCAGGTACAGCATGTCGCCGGCATCGAGCAGCCACTCCTCGCTCGCGACGAAGCTCGCGAGCATCTTCAACGGCGTGTCGTCGCGCAGCGCCGCGCGTTTCGGCCGACCGATGCGCCAGCGCCGGCGGCCGCTGACCTGCAACAGGAACACGTCGTAGCTGTCGATGTGGGGACCGACGCCGCCGCGGTCGGTCGCGAATGACAACATCACGTCGTCGAGCCGTGCATCGGGGACGAAGCGGAAGCGGCCGAGCAGACGATGCGCCGCTTCGAGATGCAGATCGGCGCCCTGCACGAGCAGCGTCCATCCGCGTGTCTTCAAGGCCGGCAGCGCGCGCCGCGCGAGCGGCCCGTGGCGCAGCGTCCATTGCTCGCCGTTGCGCACCACCAGGCGCGACTCGACGTCGTCGCGCGCGGCCAGGCCGAAGACCTCGGCGCGCGTCGCGACCGGGTTCGCATCGAGCAGCGCGGAGCGGATCAGCAACGGCTTCTTCTGCCAGTGCCGGCGCATGAATTCGCGCGCCGAAAGGCCGCCGAGCAATGCCGTGGGTCGAGCGATGTCCATGAACGATTGTGCGATCATCGTTCGATGCAAATCAGCTCTCCGTGCGTCGTCGGTCTGACCTGGCACCTCCGCGATGCGCAAGGCGAGCCGATCGACGAATTGACCGAGCCGGTCGAGTTCTTCGTCGGCGGCGACGACCTGCTGCCGAAGGTCGAGGAAGCGCTCGCCGGCCATGAAGCCGGCTACGAAGTCGCGCTGCATCTCGAGCCCGAGCACGCGTTCGGCGAATACGACTCGAAGCTCGTCTTCTTCGAACAGCGCTCGATCTTCCCGGAGTCGGTCGAGGTCGGGATGCAGTTCGACGGCGTACCCCCAGGCGCCGCGACCGAAGGGCTGCCGGCCGATGCGATCTACACGGTGACCGAGGTCTATCCGGACCACGTCGTCCTCGACGGCAACCATCCGCTCGCCGGCATCGCGCTGCGCCTCGACCTGACGGTGCGCGACGTGCGCGACGCGACCGACGAGGAGATCGAGGCCGGCAGCGTCGGTCAGCCGGCGTTCACGGTGCTGAACGCCCCTCCGCCAGCGTCGCACCTGCACTAGCGTGAGCCGGGGCCGGCGCCGTCTCCGGCGTCGTCACCGGCCCCTTGCCGCTGAAGCGGTCGAGCGCGAGATAGATCACCGGCGTGATGTAGAGCGTGATCGCCTGCGAGAAGACCAGGCCGCCGACGACCGCAAGGCCGAGCGGCTGGCGCAACTCGGCGCCGGCACCGAGGCCGAGCGCGATCGGCAGCGCGCCCATCATCGCCGCGAGCGTCGTCATCATGATCGGCCGGAAGCGCAGGATGCAGGCCTCGCGGATCGCCGCGGCCGGTGCCATGCCGCGGCTGCGCTGCGCATCGAGCGCGAAGTCGATCATCATGATCGCGTTCTTCTTGACGATGCCGATCAGCAGCAGGATGCCGATCATCGCGATCAGCGTCAGATCTTGATTGAAGATCTTCAGCATCAGCAGCGCGCCGACGGCCGCCGACGGCAGTCCGGCGAGGATCGTCAGCGGGTGGATGTAGCTTTCGTACAGCACGCCGAGCAGGACGTAGATCACGAGCAGCGCACCGATGATCAGCACCGCCTGACTGCCCTGCGAGCTCTTGAAGACCGCCACGTCGCCGCCGTAGCTCGTGATGATCGATGCCGGCAGGCGGATCTGCTCGCGGTACTTCTCGAGCTTCGCGGTCGCGTCGCCGAGGGCGACGTTCGGCGCGAGGTTGAACGAGACCGTGACCGCCTGCAGCTGGCCGACGTGGTTGATCGCGGTCGGGCCGACGGTGCGCTCGACCGTCGTGAAGCTCGACATCGGCACCAGCGCGCCGCTGCTCGAGC
>JBDTXV010000056.1:0-9327 GCA_040006015.1 Caldimonas sp. | reverse complement strand
CCGCGATCATCAGCACCGCGGTGCCGAACAGACCGCCGACCGCCGAGAACACGAGCCCGGCACCGAGCGCGGTTTCGGCCATGCCCTTCTTCGTCATCGCGTACGCCTCGTCGGTGTAGGCGGCCGATGCCGGCGTGCCCGGCATCCGCAAAAGACAGCCGGGTATGTCGCCGGAGAAGATCGCCATTGCGGTCGCGGTGACGATCGCCGCGATCGCCGGGATCGGCGCCATGAAGAACGTCACCGGGACCAGCAGCGCCGTCGCCATCGTCGCGGTCAGGCCGGGGACCGCGCCGACGAAGAGCCCGAACAGCGATGCGCCCAACATCACGAGGATGTTGTACGGCGCGAAGACCATTGAGAAGGCCTGCAGCCAGGCGTCGCTCATCGCGCTTGCATCACCATGCCTACCACGCCACCGGCTGGAGCAGTCCCCACGGCAGCGGCACCCGGAGCAGCTTGTAGAACGCGAAATGGATCGCCAGGGTCAGCACGATCGCGAGCGGCACGATGCGCGACGCGCGCACCTGCAGGACCCACATCAGCGCTGCGAGATAGAAGGTGCCGGTCAGCACGAAGCCGAGCCGGTCGACGCCGACGAGGTACAGCACGTTGACGCCGGCGAGTACTGCGAAGCCGAGCACGTGCCGCGGCGAGTGCGCCCATTCCGGCAGGCTCATCCATTCGGAGCCGGCAAGGCGGGCCGCACGCGACCGCAGACCGCGCACGAACAGGATCACGCCGCAGACCGCGAAGCCGATACCGAGCAAGCCCGGAAACATGCCCGGGCCGACGTTTTGGCCGGGGATGCTGGGGAAGCTGCGCACATGGACCAGCAGCGTGCCGCCGAGCAGCACCAGCAAGGCGCCCCAGACGGCGTCATTGAATTTCACGGGGCGCAGCGGCGGCTACTTGGCGATGCCGACGGCCTTCATCGTCGCGCCGAGATCGGCATCGGACTTGGCCATGAAGCGGCCGAAATCCTCGGGTCCCTGGTAGATGACGCCGAAGCCGCGGCTGCCCATGAAGTCGGTGTAGTCCTTGCTCGCGGCGATCTTGCGGATCGCCGCGACGAGCTTGTCGCGCGCGTCTGCGGGTATCCCCTTCGGCGCGGCGATTCCGCGCCAGGCGCCGAGCTTCCAGTCGCTTCCGGTGGCCGCCTTCAAGGTCGGCACGTTCGGGTACAGCGCCGAAGGCGCATCGTTCATCACCGCGAGGCTCTTGACCTTGCCGGCATCGATCAGCGAGCGCGCCTCGGGCAGCGAGCAGGGCACCACCTCGACGCCGCCGGCGACGAGATCCTGCAAGCCGGGCGCCGCCCCGTTCGAAGGCACCCAGGGCGCCGCGGCCGGGTCGACCTTCAGGTCCTTCAGCATCCCGGCGATCGCCAGATGCCAGATGCCGCCCTGGCCGGTACCCGACGCCTTGAACTTGCCGGGGTTGGCCTTGATCGCGGCGACAAGCTCGTTCGCGGTCTTGTACGGAGCATCGGCGCGCACCTGCAGGCCAGCCGGATCGGAATTGACCAGACCGATCGGCGTGTACGACGCGCCCGACAAGTCCGTCAGGCCCTGCCAATGCATCATCCCGATCTCGACCGTGATCAGCCCGATCGTGTAGCCGTCGGGCGCGGCGGACGCGATCGCCTGATGGCCGACGACACCGCTGCCACCGGTGCGGTTGACGACGGTGATCGGCTGACCGAGCTCCTTCTCGAGCAGCGAGCCGATGATGCGGGCCGTCGCATCGGTGCCGCCGCCTGCTCCCCACGGAACGATCAGCGTGATCGGGCGCTCGGGCCAGGCCGCGTGTGCCGCAGTGGCCGCGAGGGCGAGCACCGATGCGGCGATGCGGGTCAGCAGGGTTCTGCGCGATGTCATGGGTGGTCTTTCGTGGCGGTGCGGGTCGCCGGGCAGCGAGCGGGGCATTGCGCGCGCGGGCCGCTGCGCGCAACCGGACTGTGCCGAAGCGACAACAGGCCTGCCACGGGGGTGACCCTATGGCCGCGGTCGTCCGGCCCATCACGACGCGCGTCGCCGCCGCTGTGCAAAGCTCGCGTCAGTCCTGCCCTTCGGTCAGTGCATCGAGCTGGAATCGCCCGTCCTTGTGGACGAGCCAGATCTCGAGGTACTTGACCTGCGCGCCGAGGCGAGCCGGTATCGGCAGCGGGCTGACCCGATAGGTCATCTCGCGCACCGCCGCGGTGACGTCCGGCGCGTGCGACGGCCCGCGGATGACCTTCACGTCCTTCGCTTCGCCACGATCGTTGACGGTCATCTCGAGCACGACCACCGCGTGGATCAGCGGCGGCAGGCGGCCGTGGAAGATGCGGTGCGGATACGAAGCGTAGATGTGGCGCGCGACGTCGAGGCGGTATTCGCGCGGGCTCGTCGCCATCGAGACTTTTCTTGTCGATGCATGCGTCGGCGCGGTCAGGTAGATCGAGTCGGCATGCGCCGGCGTCGCCGCCCCGCTGAGGTAGCAGACCGCCGCGAGAAGACTGCTGAACCGCTTCATCATCGCCCCCTTTCCGGGCGAGCCCGGATGCCGTGTCGACGTTCGTGCATCGGAACAGGAGCCGATGCCGCGAACGGCAGCGTCAGAAGCGCATGCGGTCGGGCGAGAGTCGTGGCAACCCCGCTGTCATGGCTCTTGCGAGCGTTAGACCGGAAGCTTTGCGACCCCGCCTTTCGTGCGGGTGTGCCTGTGACGTGGAGCGAGAGTAGGGCAACTCTGAGCGCGCTGGTTAAGGCGGTTCGAGCCGCCAATCCGGCGTCCGGTGCTAAGCGTGTCGACGTTCACGGTGCCAGCTGTAACCAGTTCGAACCGCACCGGATCGGAGCACGCTGGAACGATCGGCGCCGGCGCCGGCGCCCGGACTCACTCAATGAGCCGAGGCAGACGCGCCTCTCGCGATCTCCTGGGCCCGCCGCATCGAGTCGAGCGCGCGCCGGATGCCTTCGCTGTCGTTCGCCCGCAGCGCTTCGGCCAGCGCGTGCGCGGCGTCGCCGCGCAGCGCCGCGTACTTGCGCAGGAATTCGAGATCGGCCGCCGACGGTGCGGCCGGCGACAGCGCGATCGACGACAGCTGCTCGAAGCTGTCCTGGTATTCGCGCGAGACGTCGGCATCGATGTGGCCGGCCAGATCGGCGAACGACGCGTTACCGCTCCGCCCCGCATCGACGAGCGCGCGCCAGCGCTCGTTGATCCGCTGCTCGTCGTCGAGGAACTGGCGGATCGCGGTGCGCGCATGCATTTCCTCGCCGAGCCGGTAACGCGGAGCCGGCACGTTGAACGCCAGCAACGTCGTTGCGACAGCGAGCACGGCACCCGCGGCCCAGCGCTGCGCGCGCGGAATCGGGCGCCCGCGCGTCAGCGCGCGCGCGAGCACGAGACCGAGCAGCGCGCCGGTGCAAAGCCCGCCGATGTGCGCTGCGTTGTCGATGCCCGTCACGACGAAGCCAAGGCCGAGCGTCGCCAGCGCGAACAGCGCACCGCCCCAGAAGAGCCAGCGGAACTCGGTCGGGTCGACCTGGCGCCGCTCGCGCGCGAGGCAGACGAGCAGTGCGCCGAAGACGCCGAAGATCGCACCCGATGCGCCGCCCGAAACGGCGCGGTCGCC
This sequence comes from Caldimonas sp., assembly GCA_040006015.1. Taxonomy (GTDB): domain Bacteria; phylum Pseudomonadota; class Gammaproteobacteria; order Burkholderiales; family Burkholderiaceae_C; genus Schlegelella_A. The sequence goes on along the minus strand of JBDTXV010000056.1, from coordinate 5,705 downwards.
TTGCGCGACGAGCGAGACCAGGTTGCCGGCGATACCGCTGCCGGCGTAGATCGCGACGAAGCGCGCCGACCCGTACAGGCGTTCGACCAGGCGGCCGCTGTCCCACAGCGCCCACATGTTCATCGCCAGATGAACCAGCCCGAAATGCAGGAACATCGCGCTGCCGAGGCGCCACCATTCGCCGTCCTTCGTCGCCGGTCCGAAGTTCGCGCCCCAGGCCAGCTGCACGCCGGTCGGCGCATGCCAGAGGCCGGCGCCGAACGCGAGCAGCACCGCGAACACCGCGACGTTCGCCGCGACCAGCGCCGTCGTCGCCGGCGCGACGCGCGGGCCGCCGCGCATCAGCGCCGTCAGGCTCGTTAGCGGCGGCGCGCCGGAAGTCGTCACGGCTTCGATCGAAGACGCCATCGAAGGGCGCGGCGCACGATCGGCGGGTCGCGATGCGCGCTCGCTGCCGCGCGACGCGCGGTCAGCCTTCGTACGCAATCGCGCAGCCGGCCGGCTCGCTGGTCGGTGTCCTGACCTTGCGTCCGGCGAGCACGTCGTCGAGCGCCGAGCGGACGTGGTTGTGCGCGCGCCGGACCTCGTCCACCTTCGTCGATTGCGCATCGTCGATGCCGCCCGCATAGACCAGCGTGCGGTCGCGATCGATCACGAACATGTGGTTCGCGGTCAACGCGCCATAGGCGTGGCCCATCGTGCCGTCCGCGTCGATCAGCAGCGCGGTCGGCACGCCGCCGCGAAGACGGTCGAATGCGCTCGCTGCCGCCGGTTCGAGATAGTCGGGGCGGCTCGGGTGGCTCGACAGCACCGAGAGCCAGACGACGCCCTTGCGACGCGACCACTGCTGCAGTTCCTGCATCCGCCGGCTTCGATATTGCGCTTCGGCGAACGGGCAGGTCGGGCTGGTCCATTCGAGCACGACCGGCTTGCCGGCGAATTCGGCCAGGGTCCGCTTGCGATGCTCGGTGTCGGCGACCTCGAACGGCGGCGCCCCCTTGCCGATCTCGGCGCGGACCGCGGGCGGCGCGACGGGGCCGGCGAACAGCGGCATCGCCGGCGTAAGCCCGGCGCAGACGGCCGCCAACTTCACGATGAATCGCCGCCTGATCATGGCTTGCCCTGGGCCGGAATTCCGAACGGATGAGTGCGAACCGAAAGCACTATACGTGCTCCATCGGCGCCGGCGTCAGGAGCCGAAGGGATGACCTGCGCGTCGTGCAAGGCGGCCGCAAGCGGATGCAGGCCAAAATCGACCCGAGCCGTATCCGGCGAAGGCGCGAGCGCCCACGCACGGACGGGCCGGGGAGCGGGAGCAGGCATGAAGGCAACCCATCGAGGGAGCGTGTGCAGACGATGAACATCGGCGACGCGGCCCGAGCTTGGGGCGTCTCGGCGAAGATGATTCGCCACCACGAGCAGGTCGGGCTCGTGCCGGCACCGGCGCGCAGCGCGGCCGGCTACCGCCGCTATGGCGAAGCCGACGTGCACACGCTGCGCTTCAGCCGCCGCGCCCCCGATCTCGGCTTCTCGATTGGGGAGATCGGCGAGCTCGCTGGCCTGTGGCAGAACCGCAGACGGCCGAGCCTGCAGGTCAAGGCGCTGGCGCAGACTCGCATCGACGGACTCGAGCGCAAGGCGCAGGCCATGAAGGGGACGCTCGAACACCTCGTGCGCTGCCGTCGCGACGACGAGCGGCCGGAGTGCCCGATCCTCGAGACTTTGGCGCACGGCGCTGCAGAAGACGATGCGGGCGCGCGCGCGGCCTGATTCCGGCGCCCGTTCGATGGACCGTGCGCCTGGTGACGACGACGCGACCCATCCCGTCCCGCCGACCTTCGGCGCGGCCTTGCTGTACTGGCTGAAACTCGGCTTCATCAGCTTCGGCGGTCCGGCCGGGCAGATCGCGCTGATGCATCAGGAGCTGGTCGAGCGGCGGCGCTGGATTTCCGAAGCGCGCTTCCTGCATGCGCTGAACTACTGCATGGTGCTGCCGGGTCCGGAAGCGCAGCAGCTCGCGACCTACATCGGCTGGCTGATGCATCGCACCGCGGGCGGTCTGGTCGCAGGCGGCCTTTTCGTGCTGCCGTCGCTGGTAATACTGATCGCGCTGTCGTGGGTCTACATGGCGTTCGGCAACGTGCCCGCGGTCGCCGGGCTGCTGTACGGGATCAAGCCTGCGGTGACCGCGATCGTCGTCTTCGCGGCCTACCGGATCGGCCGGCGCGCGCTGAAGAACGGCTGGCTGTGGGGCATCGCGGTCGCGGCATTCGTCGCGATCTTCGCGTTCCGCGTGCCGTTCCCGGTGATCGTGCTCGCGGCCGGCTTCGTCGGCTACGTCGGGTCGCGCATCGCGCCACGCCGTTTCGCGCTCGGCGGCGGTCGCGGCGCGGGCGGCAAGTCGTACGGCGCAGCCTGGATCGACGATGCGACGCCGCCACCGCCGCACGCTCGGTTCACGTGGGCGCGCTGCGCCCGCATCGTCGCGGTCTGCGTCGGACTCTGGGCCGCGGCGATCGTCGTCCTCGCGGCCGTCTACGGCCGGGACGGCGTGCTCGCGCAGATGGCCTGGTTCTTCACGAAGGCGGCCTTGCTGACCTTCGGCGGCGCCTACGCGGTGCTGCCGTATGTCTACCAGGGTGCGGTCGAGAACCACCAGTGGCTGTCGCCGGCGCAGATGATCGACGGCCTCGCGCTCGGCGAAACGACGCCGGGTCCGCTGATCATGGTCGTCTCGTTCGTCGGCTTCGTCGGCGGCTGGACGCGGGCGGTCTTCGGCCCGGGCGCGGAGGCCTCGGCCGGCGTCTTCGCTGCGACGGTGGTCACGTTCTTTACGTTCCTGCCGTCGTTCTTCTTCATCTTCGCCGGCGCGCCGTTCATCGAGTCGACCCACGGCGATTTGCGCTTCACGGCCCCGTTGACCGGCATCACCGCAGCCGTGGTCGGCGTCATCGTCAACCTCGCGGTCTTCTTCGCGTGGCACGTGCTCTGGCCGGGCGGCTTCGCCGGCCGCTTCGAATGGCCGGCCGCGGTGATCGGCGCGCTTGCCGCGGTCGCGCTGTTCCGCTTCGGCGCGAACGTCGTCGCGGTGATCCTCGGTGCGGGCGCCGTCGGCCTGGGATGGCGAATGCTCGGCTGAAGCGTACACCCGTGCGGTGCACTCAGGCTGGCGGCGAGGCCGGCTCGTCCGTCGTGCGACGCGCCGATCGCGCGCCGCGAGATGGCCCCGTCTTCACGCTTCGATCGCGCGTCGCAGCCGGCTCAATGCTCGGCCAGCATCGACAGCTGCCAGAGCTCCTTGTGGCTCATCCGCAGCAGCGGCCGCAACGCACGCAGTCCGGTCGCGCCGATGCTCTTTTCGAGGTAGCGCAGCTCGGCGAACCGCTCCTGCGTCGCGGCATCGGTGCCGGCCTCGAAGCCGTTCTCGCGCAGCATCAGGATGCCTTTCGCGCGCAGCGAGAGCTCGGTGTAGAGCCGCAGATAGCAGAGCACGTCGGCGATCAGCGGGCCGTGGAACTTGTCCTTCAGCTCGTGCAGATAGATCCCCGGCGGCGAACCGGAGAAGCTGCCGGAATCGATCAGCTCGAGCATCCGCGCATCGGCGTCGAAGCCGTGCCCGAGCCAGTTGCGCAGCGCCGATTCGCTGTGCCGGAACACCGCATAGAAGAGCGGCGGCAGCGCGATGAGCACCGCGAGAGTCGCTGCCTTCGGTTCGCCGCTCAGATGGTTGAACGCCGAGTGCAGCAGCACCGCGGCGACGAATCCCGGCAGGTACGCGCGCCGCGTCTGCAGAGGCGCGCGTTCGAGTGCGGCGAGGCTCGCGACCGCGAAGATCGCAGTGACGCCGCCGTGCATGATCGCGGTGCCGAAGCCGCGCACGATCCAGGTCGCCAGGCCGGCATCGCGCGCCAGATGCAGGAACCAGACGTTCTCGACCAGCGCGAAGCCGGTGCCGACCGCGAAGCCGAAGATCGCGGCATCGACCAGGAAGCCGATCCGGTGCGCACGAATCAGCGCGACGATCACGAGCGCCTTGAACAGTTCCTCAACCCACGGCCCGACATAACGCGAGTAATCCGCGAGGTCGATCTCGAGGTGGCGCAACAGATATAGATTCGCGAGATAGCTCGCGCCAGCGGCCGCGGCACCGGCGGCGACGACCGCGACGACGCTCGTCGGCCGGACCAGCTTGTAGCTGTCGAGGCCGAGCAGCGTCGTCAGGAAGGTCAGCACCGGCAGCAGCCCCACCAGCGTCGGCACGGCGGCGTCGCTCATGCGGTGCGTTCTCTCAGAGCAGCTTCAGCGAGATCAACCATTCGCTGCCGGCGCGGCGCCCGCGCTGGTAGCCGACCGCGTAGCCGGCCGACAGCGTCATCTCGTACCAGTGCAGCACGCTGAAGCGAAGGTCGAACTGCGTGCCGAGATTCGAATAGCGCTGGCGCCGGGCAGCGCTGTCGGGATCGGTCCACAGTGCGGTCGCAAAGAGGGCGGGGCGCAGCCAGGTCAGGTGCAGGCTCGGGATGCCGGCCGACTCGAACACCGCCGGCGGCAGGTTCAGCTCGATCAACTGCTTCGCGAAGCCGAGGCCGCTGATCTGGTTCAGCGCGAAGCCCGGCATCGAGTCGTACTCGCGATAGCGCTTGACGGTTCCGTTGTCGATCCGGTTGTTGCCGAAGCCGCCGAAATAGAAGTTCGCGACTGCGCTGCTGCGCTCGCCGCTTGCGGTGCCGACCGCGGTGCGCGACCACAGCGACGAATGCGGCAGCGGCAGCGCGACGCCCCAGTCGAGGCTGCCGCGCAGTTGCGCGCTGTCTTCGCGACCGGCGCGGTTGAGCGTCGCGACCGTCGTCCAGAGCAGGCCTTTTTCGTCGTCGACGGCGCCGAGCGAACGTCGCACGTCGGTGTAGTAGAGGCCGGCCTCGCCGGTGATCAGGCGCGTGAAGCTCGTGCCGACGTTCTGCGCGGCCGGCAGCGTGTCGATGTGGTCGTAGTAGGCGAGGTCGGTCTTCAGCGTCAGCAGCCGCGGATCGTCGTAGATCAGATACTGGTCGTGGCCGAATTTCGCCGCGAAGCCCTTGCGGCCGCGCTTGGTCGGGCCGAAGAGATCGTAGAAGTCGGAGTGGTTCCACGCCAGGCCGGCGTGCCAGCCGAGGTATTGACCTTCGATGTCGACGTGCGCGCGCTGGTTCGCGGACAGGTCACGGCTTGGCGTGTAGGCGGCCGTCATGCTGACCTTCGCGAAGCGGATCGGATCCTCGAAGCTGACGCGATAGCCGAGGCCGGCCGCGTTCTTGTAGCCCTGCAGCACCGGGTATGCGTTCTGCAGCGCGAGCTGCTTCATCGGTGCGTACGGGCCGCGCTCCTGGATCAGCGCGACGTCGTCCACCGTGCTCGGCGGCGGTACCTGCCAGGTCGTGACGACCGGGTGCCGGGCAGCGAGCTCGGCGCCGAGGAACTTGATCGCGCTGACATCCTGCAGCGGCTTCGCGTCGATGATCGCGGGCACGAAGCCCTGGCCCGTATACGTCAGCACCGCGAGGCGGCCGTCGGCGAGCGGCTGCGGCCGGAAGAAGCCGGTCTCGGCATTCGAGACCGCCTCGACCGTGCCGGTCGCGACTTCGTAGCGGAAGATGTTCGAGACGCCGGTGAAGTAGCTGCTGCCGTACAGGTAGCGGCCGTCGCGCGAGAACACGAAGCTCTCCGGC
>JBDTXV010000055.1:0-9333 GCA_040006015.1 Caldimonas sp. | reverse complement strand
GGTGGTGGTTGATCTCGGTGTCGATGTAGCCCGGGCAGATCGCGTTGACGTTGATCCCGTAGCGGCCCCACTCGAGCGCCATCGCCCGCGTCATGTGGACCACCGCGGCCTTGCTGATGCAGTAGACGCCGATCTGGCCGAATACGCGCAGCCCGGCCATCGATGCGATGTTGACGATGCGCCCGCCGGTGAACGTGCCCGGCGCCGCGCCCTTCGCCCGGGCCAGCATGCGTTTGCCGACTTCCTGCGCGACGAAGAACGCGCCTTTCGTATTCGTGTCGAGGACGTAGTCGTAGTCCTCCGGCGTCACTTCGGTCAGCTTCTGCGTCGACGCGACGCCGGAGTTGTTGACGAGGATGTCGATCGTGCCCATCTCGGTCTCGGTGTGCGCGACCGCGGCCTTGATGCTCGCGTGATCGGTCACGTCGAGCTTGACGACATGCGCGTCGCCGCCTTCGGCTTCGATCTCGGCACGCAGCGTCTTCAGGCGCTCGACCCGGCGTCCGGCCAACGCGACGCCCGCGCCGGCCTTCGCGAGCGTGCGCGCGAACTGTGCGCCGAGGCCGCTCGAAGCCCCGGTCACGAGCGCGACTCTTCCCGACAGATCGATGTTGTAGCTCACGCTGTTTGCTCCTTTGTTTGCGCGGGACGATAGCACGCAGCATTCGTCGAACGAGCCTTAGAAGCAGCCCACGAAGGCGCCTTCGCGGCCGCGCGTCGCCCTCGTAGAATCGATCGGCGACGCGTTCTGGAAAGCTCATGACATCCGACGAAATCATTGCTCAGTACGGTCCGCGCGAGGCGATGGAATACGACGTCGTCGTCGTCGGCGCCGGACCGGCCGGTCTCGCGACCGCGATCCGCCTGAAGCAGCTCGCCGCGCAAAGCGGCGACGAGGTCTCGGTCGTCGTGCTCGAGAAAGGCTCTGAGCCCGGCGCGCACATCCTGAGCGGCGCGATCATGGATCCGCGCGCGCTGACCGAGCTGCTGCCGGACTGGAAGGAGCTCGGCGCGCCGCTGAACCAGCCGGTGACCGCCGATCGTTTCCTGTTCCTGAGCGAGAGCGGTGCCAAGGCGACTCCCGATTTCCTGCTGCCCGACTGCTTCAAGAATCACGGCAACTACGTCATCAGCCTCGGCAACGTCGTGCGTTGGATGGCGCAACAGGCTGAAGGCCTCGGCGTCGAGATCTTCGCCGGCTTTCCGGCGGCCGAAGTGCTCTACGACGACGCCGGATCGGTCATGGGCGTCGCGACCGGCAACCTCGGCGTCGGCAAGGACGGCGAGCCGACCGCGGATTTCCAGCTCGGCATGGAGCTGCATGCGAAGTACACGATCTTCGCCGAAGGCTCGCGCGGCAGCCTCGGCCGGCAACTGATCGAGCGTTTCAAGCTCGACGCCGGCAAGGATCCGCAGAGCTACGCCATCGGGCTGAAGGAACTGTGGGAGATCGACCCGGCGAAGCACGAGCCCGGTCTCGTCGTCCACACCGCCGGCTGGCCGCTCGATCCGGCGACCTACGGCGGCTCGTTCCTGTACCACCTCGACGGCAACCAGGTCGAGCTCGGCTTCGTCGTCGGACTCGACTATGCGAACCCGTGGCTGAATCCGTTCGAGGAGTTCCAGCGCTGGAAGACACATCCGGAGATCCGCAAGTATCTCGAAGGCGGCAAGCGCCTCGGCTACGGCGCGCGCGCGATCACCGCCGGCGGCATCCTGAGTCTGCCGAAGGTCGTGTTCAACGGCGGGGCGCTGGTCGGTTGCGAGGCCGGTTACCTGAACGCGAGCCGGATCAAGGGCAGCCATGCGGCGATCAAGACCGGCATGCTCGCCGCTGATGCGGCCCATGCGGCGCTCGCCGCCGGACGCAAGCACGACGAGCTCGGCGCGTACCCGGAAGCGTTTGCGCAGAGCTGGCTCCACGCCGAGCTCGACCGGGCGCGCAACTTCAAGCAATGGTTCAAGAAGGGCCGGACCACCGCGACCTTGATGACCGGCATCGAGCAATGGCTGCTGCCGAAGCTCGGCCTGAAGGCGCCGCCGTGGACCTTGCATCGAAAGCAGCCGGACCATCTGTACCTGAAGCCGGCGGCCGAGTGCGCGCAGATCGTCTATCCGAAGCCCGACGGCCGGGTCACGTTCGACCGGCTCAGCAGCGTCTTCGTCAGCAACACGAATCACGCCGAGCAGCAGCCGGCGCATCTGACGCTGAAGGACCCGAGCGTGCCGGTCCGCGTCAACCTCGCGAAATACGCCGGACCCGAGAGCCGCTACTGCCCGGCCGGCGTCTACGAGTTCGTCAAGAACCCCGACGACAGCGACCGCCTGCAGATCAATGCGCAGAACTGCGTGCACTGCAAGACCTGCGACATCAAGGACCCGACGCAGAACATCGTCTGGGTCACGCCCGAAGGCGGCGGCGGCCCGAACTACAGCGGAATGTAGCGGCGAGGACTCCGCGACTCACGGCATCAGCTGGCCGCCGTTGATCTCGATGATCTGCCCGGTGACGTAGCCGCTCATCGAGTCGGACGCGAGGAACAGGAACGCGCCGTTGCATTCGAACGGATCGCCGAGGCGATTCATCGGGATCGTCGTCTGCATCGACTTCAGCAGCTCGGGCGTCGAGTAGCGCTCGTGGAACGGCGTCATGATCACGCCCGGCGAGATCGCGTTGACGCGAATGCCGTCGGCGACGAGCTCCTTGGCCCAGCCGCGCGTCGCGGTCGAGACGAAGCCTTTCGTCGCCGCGTAGATCACCGAGCCGGGACCGCCGCCGTGGCGCGCCGCGATCGAGCTGACGTTGATGATGTTGCCGCCCTGCCCCTGGCGCCGCATCACGAGCGCCGCTTCGCGGACGAACGCCACGACCTGGCGCACGTTCAACGCGATCACAGCGTCGAGATACTCGTCGGTGTACTCGGCGACCGGCGTGCGCTTGACGAGGCCGCCGGCGTTGTTGACGAGCACGTCGAGGCGGCCGAAGCGCGCGACGACCTGGTCGACGATGTCCTTCGCGGCGCCGGCGCGGGTCACGTCGCCGGCGACCAGCAGGCTTTCGCCGCCGGCGCTGCGGACCTCTTCGGCGACCGCCTCGGCCGCCGCCTTGCTCGCGTTGTAGTGCACCGCGACGCGCGCGCCGTTGGCGCCGAACGCGCGTGCCGCGGCGGCACCGATGCCGGTGCTCGCGCCGGTGATCAAAACCACCTTGCCTTTCAGATCCTCGATCACGTCGTGCTCCTCTTGCTTCCCGGGTCCAGCAGTATCGGCGAACGGCGACAATGCTCGCGTCGCATCACGAAGTGCCTGCCATGACCCTCGCCAAGATCCCGTCCGACGCCAATCCCGAGGTGCTCGTCGTCGCCAAGCTGTGGGCGCCGATGATGGAAGCGCTCCATGCGTCGTTCCGAGTCCACGACCACATCCACAACGCCGATCCGGCCGCGTTCGCCGCCGCGGCGCCGCGCATCCGCGCGATCGCGGCGAGCGGCGAATCGAAGGTCACGCGCGAGCTGATCGCGCAACTGCCGGCGCTCGAGCTGATCTCGGTCTTCGGCGTCGGTTACGACGGCGTCGACGTCGGCGCGGCGCGCGAGCGCGGCATCGCGGTCACGCACACGCCGAACGTGCTGAACGACGAAGTCGCCGACCTCGCGATCGCATTGGTGCTGGCGGTCGCGCGGCGCATCCCGCAAGCCGACCGCTACGTGCGCGACGGGCGCTGGCCGAGCGGTCCGGCGCCGCTCGCGCGCAAGGTCAGCGGCGCGCGGCTCGGCATCGTCGGCCTCGGCCGCATCGGCAACGCGATCGCGAAGCGCGCCGAGGCGTTCGGGATGTCGATCGCCTACACCGCGCGGACGCGAAAGTCGGAATCCGCGTACGCCTACTTTCCGAACTCCGAAGCGCTCGCCGCACAAGTCGATTTCCTCGTCGTGATCACGCCCGGCGGCGCCGGCACGCGCAAGCTGATCGATGCGAAGGTGCTCGCCGCGCTCGGCCCGCAGGGCTATCTCGTCAACGTCGCGCGCGGTTCGGTCGTCGACGAGGCCGCGCTCGTCGAGGCGCTGCAGCACGGCACGATCGCCGGCGCCGGTCTCGACGTGTTCGAAGACGAGCCGAACGTGCCGGCCGCGCTGCGCGCGCTCGACAACGTCGTGCTGACGCCGCACATCGGCAGCGCGACCTGGCAGACGCGCCAGGCGATGTCCGATCTCGCGTTCGGCAATCTGCAGGCGCATTTCGCCGGCAAGCCGCTCCTTTCGCCGGTGCCGCAATGAACCCGACGCAACGATCGTTCGACCTCGCCGGCCGCACCGCGCTCGTCACCGGTGCCGGCTCGGGCCTCGGTTTCGCGATCGCGCGCGGCCTCGCCGAAGCCGGCGCGACCGTCGTGCTGAACGGCCGCACGCTCGACAAGCTCGACGCCGCCGCGCAACGACTGCGATCGGACAGCCTGCGCGTCGAGATCGCGGCCTTCGATGTCGCCGATTCGGCCGCGGCGAATGCCGGCGTCGCGGCGCTGCTGGCGCGCTTCGGCGCGATCGACATCCTCGTCAACAACGCCGGCATCCAGCACCGCTCGCCGATCGACGAGTTCAGCGATGCCGACTGGCAGCGCCTGATGGCGACCAATCTCGATGCGCCGTTCTACATGGCGCGCGCGCTGATTCCGCAGATGAAGACGCGCAAGGGCGGCAAGATCATCAACATCTGCTCGTTGAATTCGACGCTGTCGCGGCCGACGACGGTGCCGTATCAGGTCAGCAAGGGCGGGCTCGCGATGCTGACGCGCGGGCTCGCGATCGAGCTCGCGCCGCACGGCATCCAGGTCAACGGCATCGCGCCCGGTTTCTTTCGCACCGAGATGAATGTCGCGCTGACGCAGAACCCCGAATTCAACGCCTGGGTCGAGAAGCGCACGCCGGCGGCGCGCTGGGCCGAGCCGACCGAGCTCGCCGGTGCGGCGGTGTTCCTGGCATCGGCCGCAGCCAGCTTCGTGACCGGCCAGATCCTCTACGTCGACGGCGGCTTCACCGCCTCGATGTAGGCTTTCCCGCCGGCACCGCGCGCAGCAGCGGCGGGTTTTCCGCGGCCGGCTCGGCGCGCTGCGCCTGCCAGCTGCCGATCAACGCGAGCAGCTCGTCGGGTTCGGCAGGCTTCGTCAGGTGGTGGTCGAAGCCGGCTTCGTGGGCCCGGTCGCGGTCGCCGCGCTGGCCGTAGCCGGTCAACGCGATCAGCAGCGACGTCCGGGTCTCCGGAACCGCGCGCAGGCGCCGCGCGACCTCGTAGCCGTCCATATTGGGCAGCCCGATGTCGAGCACGACGATATCGGGCGCGAACACCGGCGCCGACGCGAGCGCTTCGGCGCCGTCGCCAACCGCCTTCACTTCATGGCCGGCCATCGACAGGAAGACCGCCGCGGCCTCGGCGGCGTCGCGGTTGTCGTCGACGACGAGCACGCGGCAACCGACGGTCGCCTTCGCCGTGACCTCGGGTGACTCGGCATCGGGATCGATGGCTTCGCTGACGCACGGCAGACGGATGCGGAACTGCGAACCGCGGCCGGCCCCGTCGCTGGACACATCGACGCTGCCGCCGTGCAACTCGACCAGCCGGCGCACCAGCGTCAGGCCGACGCCGAGGCCGCCCTGGCTGCGGTCGAGCGTGCGCTTGCCCTGCTCGAACAATTCGAACACGTTCGGCAACAGCTCGGCGTCGATGCCGATGCCGTTGTCGGAGACGTTGATCAGCGCGTGGCCTTCGGTCGGCACGACGAGCTCGAGCTCGATCGCGCCGCCTTCCTCGGTGTATTTCGACGCGTTGTTCAGCAGGTTCGCGACGATCTGCGACAGCCGCGCGAAGTCGCCGCGCAGCCAGACCGGCGCGTCGGGAATCCGCTTGGTCAGATGATGACGACGCGATTCGATGAAGGGCCGCACGGTCTCGACGCCGTGCGCGAGCACCGCTCGCAGGTCCAGCGTTTCGGTCTGCAGCGCGATCTTGCCCTGGTTGATGCGCGCGACATCGAGCAGGTCTTCGACGAGGCGGGTCAGATGGCTGACCTGGCGGCCCATGATCTCGGTCGCCCAGTTCAGCTTCGGCTCGTCCGACGAGAGCCGGCGCACGACTTCGAGCGCGGTGCGAATCGGCGCGAGCGGATTGCGCAGCTCGTGCGACAGCATCGCGAGAAATTCGTCCTTGCGCCGGTTCGATTGCTGCAGCTTGAATTCGGCGCCGCGCCGCTCCTCGATCTCGATCTGCAGGCTGCGATAGAGGCGCCCGTTCTCGAGTGCGATCGCCGCGCGTTCGGCAAGCTCGAGGATGCTGCCCCAGTCGGCATCGGGCGTGCCGGCCTCGACGAGCAGTCCGCCGACCGCGCGGCCGGCGGTGATCAGCGGCAACGCGACCGCGTCCGAACCGTCGACGCGCGGCGGGCCCGTCGACATCGATTCGATCGCCGCATGCAGCGCGGCCCGTTCGGCCGCGGCGAGCTCGCCCGGCTGGCGCGGTTCGAATCGCGGCGAACCTTGAGTCGTCTCGCCGGCGAGCACGAGATCCAGCTCTCCGTCGTCGTCGAGCAGCGCGATCTGGGCCTTCGCGGCGAACTGCGGCACCAGCATCTCGAGCAGCCGGCGCGCCGCGACCTCGACATCGAGCGATCCACTCAAGACCCGGCTCGCGTGCGACAGGAAGTTCGAGCGTTGCGTGTTCGCTTCGGCGACCGAGCGCGCCGCTTCCGCCGATGCGAGCGCGACCCGTTCGTCGGCACGCCGGCGCAACCGGCGTTGCAGCAGATGGAGATCGACGAAGACCTTGACCTTCGAGCGCAGGATCTCCGGCACGATCGGCGACAGGATGTAGTCGACCGCGCCGAGCGAATAGCCGCGGATCGTCTGCATCTCGTCGGCGTACGAGGTCACGAAGATGATCGGCGTGTGCGCCGACCGCTTGTACTGGCGAATCAGCCCGGCGGTCTCGAAGCCGTCGATGTCGGGCATGTTGACGTCGAGCAGGATCACCGCGAACTCGCGCTGCAGGATTTCCTTCAGCGCTTCGCTGCCCGAGTGCGCGCAGACGATCTCGTGGCCGAGGTCTTCGAGCACCGTCTTGAAGACGAGCAGCTTTTCCGGCAGGTCGTCGACGATCAGGATGGCGGCGCGCTCGGCGTCGTGATCGCCGAGCGCATCGAACTGCGAGCTCAGCGGCACAACCAGCCTCGCAGCACTGCGAGCAGATGCAACGGATCGACCGGCTTGGACAGGTAGTCCCAGGCCCCGGCCTCGATGCATTTCTGGCGGTCGCCCTTCATCGCTTTCGCGGTCACGGCGACCATCGGCAGCTCACGGCCGCGTGGCAGCTTGCGAATCTCCTGCATCGTCGCGATGCCGTCCATTTCCGGCATCATGATGTCCATCAGCACGATGTCGATGTCGGGATCGGACTCGACCAGGCGGATCGCTTCGCGGCCGTTGTCGGCCGAGACGATGACCATCCCTTCGTTGTCGAGCACGGTCGCGAGCGCGAAGATGTTGCGCATGTCGTCGTCGACGATCAGCGCCTTCTTGCCGTGCAGCGCGAGGTGCGCGCCGTGCACCGCCTCGATCGCCTCGCGCTCTCCGTCGGACATCAGCGCCGGGCTGCGATGCAGCATGAAAGCCGCATGCGCGACCGTCGCCTCGAGCGTGTCGGCTTCGCGCAGCGCATAGCCGCGGTGCTGGCGCCGCCATCTGCTGTCTTGCGCCGGCGAATCGAGATGCAGCACGACGCCGAGCTGGCAGACACCGCTGCGGCCCTCGGTGACCTCGAGCACGTCTTCCGGACCGAAGTCGGCGATCGAGTCGTCGACGACGAGGCAGTCGGCATCGGCCAGCGCGGCGCGGATCGCCGGCGCGCTCTCGGCGATCGTCGCCTTGAGGTCGGCATCGAGCATCGCGACGAACTGGTCGCGCAGCGGCGACGGCGGCAATGCGACGACGAGGTTCTTTATCGGGCGTTCGCAGTACCGGTACAGCTCGGCGACCGCGACGTCGACCGCATCCTTCGACTGCAGCGGCTTCGCGAGAAAGCCGATCGCTCCGGCCTGCAGCGCCCGCTCGCGCGAGTCGTCCGTCGAGACGACGCAGATCGGGATATGCCGGGTCACCAGGTCGGTCTTCAGCCGGTCGAGGATGCGCCAGCCCTGCATGTCGGGCAGGAAGATGTCGAGCGTGATGACCGACGGATGGAATTCCCGCGTCATCGTCAACGCGCCGCCGCCGGTATTGCTGACCAGTCCCTTGAAGCCGGCCAACCGCGCGGCGTCGAGCAGCACCTTCGAGAACGCGAGGTCGTTCTCGACGATCAGGATCACGCGGTCGCCGCTCGCGATCTGGTCGCGGTCGTCGCCGGCGACGTTCGTGAAGGTCTCGCCTTCGGGTTCGTCATGGCGCCCCTTCGCTTCGTCTGTATGGACCGCCATCCCGGTGATCGGCCCGCGCCGCACGACCGGGGTCGCGTCGGCTGGACGCGCCTTCGCGGCCGGCTTGTCGGCATCGACTGCGACGCCGCGCTGCGGGCGCGCATTGCGCGCCGGGTTGTAGCTCTGCGGCAGGTACAGCGTGAACGTGCTGCCGACGCCGGGCGAGCTGACGAGACGGATCTCGCCGCCGAGCAGGCGCGAGAGCTCGCGGCTGATCGCGAGGCCGAGGCCGGTGCCGCCGTATTTGCGCGACGTCGAGCCGTCGGCCTGCTGGAACGCCTCGAAGATGATCTGCTGCTTGTCCGGCGAGATGCCGATGCCGGTGTCGGTGACCGAGAACGCGATCACCTGCGTCGCGTTCTGCAGCCCGGCGTTGTCGGGCGACCAGCCGTCGTCGGCAGCCGAGATCGAGAACGACACGCGGCCGTGGTGCGTGAACTTGAACGCGTTCGACAGCAGGTTCTTGATGATCTGCTGCAGACGCTTGACATCGGTGATCAGCGACTTCGGCAGCGGCTGCTCGACCTCGATCCGGAAATCGAGCTGCTTCGATTCGGCGAAGTGGCGGAAGCTGCGCTCGATCGAGCGCTGCAGGTCGTCGAGGCGCAGCTCGCTGACGTCGACCGCGACCGTGCCCGATTCGATCTTCGACAGGTCGAGAATGTCGTTGATCAGCATCAGCAGGTCATTGCCGGACGAGTGGATCGTCTTCGAGAATTCGACCTGCTTGCTCGACAGATTGCCTTCCGGGTTCTTGCACAGCTGGTCGGAGAGGATCAAGAGGCTGTTCAGCGGCGTGCGCAGCTCGTGCGACATGTTCGCGAGGAACTCGGACTTGTACTTCGACGTCAGCGCGAGCTGCTCGGCCTTTTCCT
>JBDTXV010000054.1:0-9355 GCA_040006015.1 Caldimonas sp. | reverse complement strand
TGAAGGGCGCGGCGCTGCTGTTCGCGTCGCAGGCCGGCAAGCACATCACCGGACAAATCCTCGCGGTCGACGGCGGCGTCTCGGCGATCCACCCGGCCTGACGGAGCATCGATGGATTTCACGGTCAAGATTCCGTTCGTCGACACGCTCGGCTTCGAGCTGATCCGCTTCGAGGGCGGCGAAAGCGAGATCGCTGTCGCGTTACGCGACGAGCTCACCAATTCCTGGAGCGTCGCGCACGGCGGCGTGACGATGACCTTGCTCGACGTGGCGATGGCGCACGCCGCACGCAGCCCGGGGCAGGCCGGGCAGCCCGAGACGCGCGGTGTCGTGACGATCGAGATGAAGACGACGTTCATGCGGCCGGGTGTCGGGCGACTCGTCGGCAAAGGCAAGCTGCTGCACCGGACCGCATCGCTCGCGTTCTGCGAAGGCTCGGTGTTCGATCCGGATGGCGCCCTCGTCGCGCATTCGACCGGGACCTTCAAATACCTCAAAGGCTTGCCGGTCGGCGGCAAGCTGGTCCAGCGCATCGGCGCATCCGACTGAAGGAGACCACGATGGCGACGATCAACCGGCAGATCCACCTCGCGTCGCGCCCGGACGGCGAGCCGACGGCGGCGAACTTCCGTTTCGTCGAGGCGCCGCTCGCTGCGCCCGGCGACGGCCAGGTTCTGGTGCGGAATCATTTCCTGAGCCTCGATCCGTACATGCGCGGCCGCATGAACGATGCGAAGAGCTATGCGGTACCGCAGCCGCTCGACGCGGTGATGGGCGGCGGCACCGCCGGCGAGGTCGTCGAATCGCGGCACCCGAACTACAAGGCCGGCGACAAGGTGGTCGGAATGGGAGGCTGGCAGCAGTACGTCGTCGTCGACGGTGCGGCGCCGGGAATGCTGCGCAAGGTCGACACCAGCCGGATTCCTCTGTCGGCGTATCTCGGCGCGGTCGGCATGCCGGGCGTCACCGCTTGGTACGGCCTCGTGAAAATCTGCGAGCCGAAGGCCGGGCAGACCATCGTCGTCAGCGCCGCGAGCGGCGCGGTCGGCAGCGCGGTCGGCCAGCTCGCGAAGGCGAGGGGATGCCGCGCGGTCGGCACTGCCGGCGGCGCCGAGAAGTGCCGCTACGTCGTCGACGAGCTCGGCTTCGATGCCTGCATCGACTACAAGGCGCATCGCGACGCGAAGTCGCTCTACGCGGCGCTGAAAGACGCGACGCCGGACGGCGTCGACGGCTGCTTCGAGAACGTCGGCGGCGCGGTGCTCGATGCGGCGCTGGCGCGGATGAACGCGTTCGGCCGGATCGCGCTGTGCGGAATGATCAGCGGCTACAACGGAGAATCGATTCCGTTGCAGCAGCCGGCGCTGATCCTGCAGTCGCGGCTGCGCATCGAGGGCTTCATCGTCAGCGAGCACATGGAGATCTGGCCCGAGGCGCTGAAGGAGCTCGGCACGATGGTCGCTTCGGCCAAGCTGAAGTATCGCGAGACGATCGCCGAAGGGATCGACTCGGCGCCGGAAGCGTTCCTCGGTCTGCTGAAGGGACGCAATTTCGGCAAGCAGCTGGTCAGGCTCGTCTGACGAATGCCGAAGTCGCGATGGACGCTCCGAGGTCCCCAATGAAGCCCGGGCGCACCGGCGAGAAGTTCCGCGACGATCTGCGCGTGCGCGGGGCGCCGCTCGGCGAGGTGCGAACCCTATGAACGAGATCATCCTGCACCACTATCCGACCTCGCCGTTCTCGGAGAAGGTGCGGCTCGTGCTCGGCATGAAGGGACTGGCATGGCAGTCGGTGATCGTGCCGGTGATGTTGCCGAAGCCCGATGTCGTCGCGCTGACCGGCGGCTACCGGCGCACGCCGTTCATGCAGATCGGCGCCGACATCTATTGCGACTCGGCGCTGATGTGCCGCGTGATCGACCGGATCGCGCCGCAGCCTCCGCTCTATCCGGCGGCGAGCGCCGGCCTCGCCGAGATCGTCGCGCAATGGGCCGATTCGTTCCTGTTCTGGACCGCGGTGCCGTACACGACGATGCAGCCGGCCGGCGCCGCGCACATCTTCGCCGGCTCTCCGCCCGAGTTCCTGAAGGCGTTTCGCGACGATCGCGCCGCGCTGACCGCGGGCATGCGCCGGCCGACCGTCGCCGATGCCGGCGTGCAGCTCGCGAGCTATTGGGGCCGGCTCGAACGGCTGCTCGACGACGGCCGGCGCTGGCTCGCCGGTGCCGAGCCGAGCATCGCCGACTTCGCGGTCGCGCAGTCGATCTGGTTCATCCGCCGCGCGCCACCGATCGCGGCGCAGCTCGCTCCGTATCCACGACTGCTCGCGTGGTACGAACGCGTGCAGGGCTTCGGCCATGGCGCGCCGACACCGCTTTCGAGCGAGGCCGCGCTCGATGTCGCGCGCGCTGCGCCGTCGCGCGCCGCGGTGGCGGTCGCAGCCGGCGCCGCGTTCGCGGCCGGCGCCGAGGTCAGCATCATGGCGACCGACTACGGCGCCGATCCGGTCGCGGGCCGTCTCGTCGGGCTCGATGCCGACGAGGTCGTGCTCGAGCGCGACGATGCGCGCGCCGGCCGCGTGCACGTGCACTTTCCGCGCATCGGCTTCCAGATCAGGGCCGCGGAGCCGACGCTCCCGCCCACCGACAGCCACGCGAGGACTCCATGAAAAGCTTCGAAGGTCGCACGGCCGTGATCACGGGCGCCGGCTCCGGATTCGGCCTCGAGGTCGCGCGGATCGCCGCCAAGAAGAAGATGAACCTGGTCCTCGCCGACGTGCAGCAGGACGCGCTCGACCGCGCGGCCGCGGAGATCGGGGCGCTCGGCGGCGCCGTGCAGGTGCGCAAGGTCGATGTCTCGAAGGCGGCCGACGTCGAAGCGCTCGGAGCTGCCGCGTTCGAGCGCTTCGGCGCGCCGCACGTCGTCTTCAACAACGCCGGCATCGGCGCCGGCGGGCTGATCTGGGAAAACACGTTGAAGGACTGGGAGTGGGTCCTCGGCGTCAACCTGATGGGCGTCGTGCACGGCATGCGCGTGTTCACGCCGATGATGCTCGACGCCGCGCGCAGGGACCCGGCGTACGAAGGGCACATCGTCAACACCGCGTCGATGGCCGGGCTGCTGAACGCGCCGAACATGGGCGTCTACAACGTCAGCAAGCATGCGGTCGTCGCGTTGAGCGAAACGCTGTTCCAGGACCTGCGCCTCGTCACCGACCAGATCGGCGCGTCGGTGCTGTGTCCGTTCTTCGTGCCGACCGGCATCACCGAAAGCGATCGCAACCGTCCGGCCGCGCTGCGCGACGCGGCGCAGCCGACGCGCAGCCAATTGATCGGCAAGGCGATGAGCGAGAAGGCGGTCAGCAGCGGCAAGGTCAGTGCGGCGCAGGTGGCCGGCTTCGTCTTCGATGCGGTCGAGCACGGCCGGTTCTACATCTACAGCCATCCGAAGTCGCTCGGCAGCGTGCAGACCCGGCTCGAAGACATCATGCAGGCGCGCAACCCGACCGATCCGTTCGCGGCAAGGCCCGAGATCGGCGCCGAGCTGAAGGCGGCGTTCCGAGTCGTCGATTGACCGGGCCGGTGAACGACGCACCGGAGCCGGGCCGCAAGGCCGCGATCGAGTCGTTCTGGCTCGAGTACCAGCGCGCCCGCGACGTCAAGGTCGAGGGCTTTTCAGCCGCGCCGCTCGGCCACACGCGCCGCCTCGCCGACGGGCTCGCCGAGCTCGTCGCGTCCGGCGTCAAGCGCGCGCATGCGACGCCGCTGCGCGACTTCGAGAAGGATCTGGAGGCGCTGCCGCAGCCGGGCGAGCACCTGGTCGTGCTCGACGGCGCCGGCGAGCCGCGCGCGATCGTCCGCACGACGCATGTCGAGAAACGTCGCTTCAACGAGATCGACGACCTGTTCGCGTTCGAGGCCGGCGAGGGCGACCTGACGTTGCACTGGTGGCTGACCGCGCATCGACAGGACTACGCCGAGCGCGGCGAGGCCGAGGGCTTCGACGCGCACGAGCGGCTCGAGCTCGTGCTCGAGCATTTCGAGCGCGTCTGGCCGGCCGATGCCGGCAGTGGCGCGCCGACCGACTGACACCGCGGTCGTTCGGCGCCGGCGCGGATCGAGTCCGCGCACGCCGGTCGCGGCGCGCCGTGCGCTCAGCAGCCGATCTTCAGCGCCTGCACCGGCCGGCCGCTCTGCGCATCGACGACGACCAGGTTGACCTGGCGCGGATGCGCGGGGTCGGCAGCGCGGGGCAGGTCGTAGACCAGCGTTTCGGTCGCAGTCGCCTGCGCCGGCCAGGCCGCGACCGGGCGGTAGGCGCGGACGACGCCGTCATGAATCAATGTCGCGCCCTCGTTCTCGCCGGCCCGCACCGCGGTCACATGGGCCTGCTCGGTGACGGCCCAATACGCGGCCAGGCGCTTCGGCGCCGCGGCCGACGGCGCGACCGTCGCGACGACGCGCTCGCCGTCGCGGGCCAGCGTCAGCTCGACCGTCGACGGCTTGCGCGCATCGAACGGCACACCGATCGCGGGCCAGTCGGTGCGGTCGGCGCCGTCGACGATGACCTGCGGCGTGTAGCTGAAGCGCGCGCCGCTGCTCGATTGCTGCTGCGCCTGGCGCTGCGTGTACGCCGGATCGGCGAAGCGATCCTTCCAGCCGAGGCGGTCCCAGTAGTCGACATGGAACGCGAGCGCGACGACGTCGGGATCGGCCTTCAGGCGCGACAGCCACTTGTCGGCCGGCGGGCACGAGCTGCAGCCTTCGGACGTGTACAGCTCGACGACCGGCGTTTGCGTGCGCGCGCTGCGCACCGTGCAAGAGCCGGCGGCGTGGGCGGCATCGGCGACGGCGACGGCAAGCCCGGCGATCGCGATCGCCGCGGTGGCGAGGGCGAACCGCGAGGCGGACGTGCCGCGCCCCGAGGGCCCGGCGGGCCTCGACCGGGTTCGTTCTGTGCCTATGTAACGTTCCGGAATCTTCATGCTGCGCTCCGCGAAATCGAACTTCCGATCGGTCGTCGTGGCAGCTTACTTCTTACGTCGCTTCTTGCGCCGCCGCCTCGACGGCTCGCGGGCTTCCGGGAGCCGCAAGGCCGCTCCACGCGGCCATTCCGCTCTTTTCTTGCCGCTGCTGCATCCAACCCGGCCCCGCCCGCGTAACCGTTCGACAGGCGTCTGCCGTCGGCCGACGTCGCCCGGAACCCGGGCCTGTGCGGCACGGGCGGTTCTCACAACCAGAAGCCAAGGAAGACCATGAAGACACAATCCATTCCGCGGACGCGGCTGCTGCCTGTGCTGGCCGCCATCGGCGCGCTGTGCACATTGAGCAGTTTGCCCGCGCAGGCGTCGAGCCATCGCGAAGCGCCGGCGATCACGACGATGCCGAAGGTCGATGCGACCGACTTCTACATGTTCAACAGCTACGAGCCGAACCGCCTGAGCGGTCCCGGCTACGTCACGATGATCGCGAACTACCTGCCGCTGCAGGATGCCTACGGCGGTCCGAACTACTTCAAGCTCGACCCGAACGCACTGTACGAGATCCACATCGACAACAACGGCGATGCGAAGGAAGACATCACGTTCCAGTTCCGTTTCCAGAACAAGCTCAGAAGCACGGCTCTGATGATCGGCGGCAAGAGCGTCGCGATCCCGTTGACGCAATCCGGCGTGGTCAGCAAGCTGAACGACCCCGCGCTGAACGTCAACGAAACCTTCACCGTCGACGTGGTGCGTGGCGATCGCCGCACCGGAGCTCGAACCGCGGTGACGAATGCGGTCGGTGGTGGCGCGAGTTTCGACAAGCCTTCCGACAACATCGGCACGAAGACGATTCCGGGCTACGCCGCTTATGCGGCCAAGCACACCTACGACGTCAACATCCCCGGCTGCTCGACACCGGGAAAGGTGTTCGTGGGCCAGCGCAAGGACCCGTTCGCGGTCAACCTCGGCGTGATTTTCGACCTGCTCAACGTTCCTGGAGCGGCGGACTTCACTTCCGCCGAAGCGACGTTCCTGCTCGACAACAGCCAGAAGGATGCGGGCACCGATGATCTGAAGGATGCCAACGTCACGACGCTCGCCATCGAAGTGCCGACGGCTTGCCTGATCGCTGGCTCGGAGACCGTCATCGGCGGCTGGACCACTGCCAGCCTGCGCCAGGGCAGTTTGCTGAGCGCGGCGCCGAAGGCCGGCTACCAGACCGCATCGATCAACGGCGGGGCCTGGACCCAGGTCTCGCGCCTCGGCATGCCGTTGGTCAACGAAGTCGTGATCGGCCTGCCCGATAAGGATCGCTTCAATGCATCGAAGCCGAAGGACGACGGCCAGTTCGCGACCTACGTGACCAACCCGACCTTGCCCGCGCTGGTCGAGATCGCGCTGGCGATGCCGAACATCGCGCCGACCAACTTCCCGCGCAACGATCTCGTGACGACGTTCCTGACCGGCATCACCGGGGTCAATAAGCCGAAGGCGTTCACCGCGTCGCCGGCGACCGGCGTCGCGTCGGAGATGCTGCGTCTCAATACCGGGATCGCGCCGACGGCCGAAGCGTCGCAGAACCGGCTCGGCTTGCTCGGCGGCCTGCTCGCAGGTCCCGGCGGAGACCTGGCCGGTTATCCGAACGGGCGCCGTCCGAACGACGACGTGGTCGACATCTCGCTAATCGCGGTGATGGGCGGACTGTGCCAGGCCAACGTCGGCGATAAGTACGACTTCGGTACCGCGTGCAGCCCGGATGCCGTGCCGCTGAAGGCGGCCGTGTTCGGCCTGCACGACGGCGTCGATCAGGCAGGAGCGAAGGTCAAGGCGGCAGGTCCGTTGCTGACGACCTTCCCGTACATCGGCCTGCCGATCCCCGGCGCACGTTGAGGAGGACGCCATGAGAACGAAACTGACGCTTCTCGTGCTTGCCTCGGCGGCGTTGCTCGCCGCGTGCGGCGGCGGCGACGACACGCCGGCGCCTACCTCGCAGGTGCCGGCCAGCGCGAGCGCATCGATCGACGGGTTCGTCGCGTATCTGCAGGCGCTGGTCGTCGCCCCCGCCGATACGCTCGAGCCGGTCGATGTCAGCGCGGTGACGCCGCCGTCCGACGAGACGAGCTCTCCTCAAGTGGTAGATTGAGGTCCAGGCGGCGAGCATTGACGCTCGCCGCCGACTCTCGACGGACTGCATGCGCAAGCTCAATCCCGCGACCGGCGCCTGGCTCGCCGGTCTTTTTTTGGCCGTCGTATCGACACGTCTTTGCGCCGTTCCGATCCAGCCGACCCGCGACGACGAGGTCGTCGAGGTGCTGCCCGCGGCCGCCGCGAATCGCAGCGAAGAGCGCCGCGCACGCAAGGAGCTGGCGGCGCGACCGCGCGATCCGGCGCTCGCCGTCGCCGTCGCCGCGCGCTATCTGAGCCAGGCCCATGAGCTCGGCGACCCGCGTTTCGCCGGACTCGCGCTCGCGGCGATCGCGGCCTGGACCGACGACGCGACGACGCCGCCCGAGGTGCTGATGATGAAGGCGACGCTGCAGCAGTATCTGCATGAATTCGATGAATCCGTCGGCACCTTGCAGACGCTCCTCGCCCGGCCTGCTTCACGCCGGCAACCGCAACCATGGCTGACGCTCGCGACGGTGCGGCGCGTGCAGGGGCGCTATGCCGAATCGGACGCGGCCTGCCGCGAAGTCGAGCGCAGCGGCGCCGCGCTGCATGCGAGCGCCTGTCTGGCCGAAAACGCCGCGCTGCGCGGCGAGACCGCCGTCGCGCGCGCCACGCTCGGTCGCTTGCTCGCGCAGCCCGGACTGCCGGTCCCGACGCAGACGTGGCTGCTGACGACGGTCGCAGAGCTCGAGCAGCGCGATGGTCGCGCGGCGCCGGCCGACGCCGCGTTCCGTGCGGTGCTGCGGCTCGAGCCCGATGCTTACACGACGATCGCGTATGCCGATTTCCTGATCGACCAGGGGCGTCCGCTCGAAGCGCTGAAGCTGCTGAAGGACCAGAAGCGCAGCGACGCGGTCGTGCTGCGTCTCGCGATCGCCGGCACGCGCGCGAAGACGCCGGACGCGGCCCGCGATGTCGCCGAGATGCGCGAACGCATCGCGCTCGCGAACGAGCGGCCCGAGGCACGCAAGTTCCACGGCCGCGAGCAGGCGATGTTCGCGCTGTTCGTCGACCACGATCCGAAGCTCGCGCTCGACCTGGCGCGCGGCAACGTCGAGCAGCAGCGCGAGCCGCTCGATCTGCAGATCCTCGCCGAGGCCGCGCGGGCGAGCGGCGAGTCGGCTGCATTGAAGGAGGCCCGCGCACTGCGCGACCGGGTCGGCCTGCACGACCGCCGCGTCGATGCGTTGCTGTAGATGATGCGCGCGACGACCGTCCCGGGTCTTGCCGAACGCCGGATCCGATTCGCTGCGAGGGCGCTTCGCCGCCTCTTGCGCGTGATGCTGCCGGCGCTGCTGTTCGCGCTCGCGCTGCCGGCGCTCGCGCACAAGGCGAGCGACTCGTATCTGCAGATCGAAGCCGGTGCCGATCGCCTGTCCGTGCGCTGGGATATCGCACTGCGCGACCTCGATGCCGCGCTAGATCTCGATCTCGACGGCGACGGCAAGCTGACCTGGGGCGAAATCAAGACCGGCTGGCCACGAATAGAGGACTACGCGCTCGCCCATCTGCGCATCGAAGGCTGCACGTTGCGCCCCATTTCACGCAGCCTCGAGCACCGCAACGACGGCGCCTACGCGGCGCTGCAGCTCGGCGCCGACTGCAATCTCGGCGCCGCACCGGTAATCGCCTACACGCTCTTTCGCGAGGTCGATCCGACCCATCGCGGCATCGTGAAGATCCAGCGCCCGGGGGAGCCGCTCGTGCTGAGGGTGCTCGATCCGACGCATGCGCCGGAGATACGTGCGTACGGCGACGCGGCCGGGTCGGCGTCGGCAGCGGCTTCGACATCGTCGCAGCTCGAAACCGCAGATGCGTTCGGGCTCGGCTTCGCGAAGGAGGGCATCCGCCACATCCTGACCGGCTACGACCACGTGCTGTTCCTGCTCTGCCTGCTGCTGCCGTCGGTGATGCGGCGCACGCCGTCGGGCTGGCAGCCGGTCGAGCGTCTGTCGCAGGCGGTCTGGCCGGTCGTCGGCATCGTCTCCGCGTTCACGGTCGCGCACTCGATCACGCTGGGCCTCGCGGCGACCAAGGTCGTGTCGCTGTCGCCGGCGTTCATCGAGCCGGCGATCGCGGTCACGATCATCCTCGCCGCGCTCGACAACGTCTGGCCGGTCTTCCCGGTGCGCCGCGTCGTCGTGACGTTCTTCTTCGGCCTGATCCACGGCTTCGGCTTCGCCGGCGTGCTCGCCGAGCTGAA
>JBDTXV010000053.1:0-9377 GCA_040006015.1 Caldimonas sp. | reverse complement strand
AGCTGAACTGAGCCCGGTCGACGCGTGCGTCAGGGCAGTCGCATGAACTTCTGAGCTCGCTTGCCGGTATCGACCTCGCCGGCGTAGAGGTTGCCCTGCGAATCGATCGCAAGGTCGTGGACCCAGTGGAACTCTCCCGCATAGCGACCCGGCCGGCCTAGCGTCGACTGCACCGCGCCGGTCTCGCGCAGCAAGGTCAGAACCTGGTTGTTGCGTCCGTCAGCCATCATCATCCAGCGTTGCTGCGAATCGCGCGACAGCACGAGATCCCATACCGAGCCGTTGCCCGAGGTGCCCGGCTCGACCGAGAACTCCTTCACGAAGCGTCCGTCCTTCTGGAACACCTGCACGCGGTTGTTCAGGCGGTCGCAGACGTACACCAGACCGTCGCGCGCGAGCCGCACGCAGTGCACCGGGTTGCCGAACTGCGTCAGTTGCGCGGTCGTCGGCGGTGCGGTACGCCGCGTGTTCGGCTTTTCGGCATCGCTCGGCGCCTTTCCGTACGCGCCCCAGTGGCGCTTGTAGGCCCCGGTCTCGGCATCGAACACGATCACGCGCTTGTTGTAATAGCCATCGGCTACGTAGACCTCGCCGGCGGCCGTGTCGACTTCGACGCCCGCAGCCTGGCCGAGACGGGTCACGTCGCTGTTGCCGGTCTGCGGTCCGATCTTGCCGATCTGCAGCACGAACTTGCCGTCGCGGCTGAACTTCAGGATCTGCCCGTCTTCGGCGCCGTTGCCGGTGATCCAGACATAGCCTTGCGCATCGACGTGGATGCCATGCTCGTTATGCGGCCAGGCGTAGCCCGCACCCGGTCCGCCCCACGACCGCAGCAGTCTGCCGGCGCCATCGAACTCGAGCACCGGCGGTGCCGGCGCGCAGCACTTCGACTGCGGCGGATTCAGCGTCGCGCCGCGCTCGTCCTCGGTCAGGCTCGCCGGGCGCTGCAGCACCCAGACATGGTCGTCCGCATCGGTGGCGATGCCGCTGACCTGCCCCAGGATCCAGTTGTTCGGCAGCGGCGCGGGCCACGACGTGTCGACGCGATAGCGCGGGGTCGCGGCTTCGGCGCCGACGCTCGCCGAGCGCGACGCACAACCGGTGGCGAGGCCGCCGAGCACGGCACCGAGAAACAGGGCCGCGAGCCGCAGGGACGGGATTTTCATCGTGTCTCCGGACCGAATATTCGAATGCATCGCCGGGCCGCCGTGAACTGCGACCGCTCGCGTTCCGAAAGAACAAATCGTTGCAGCGCGAAGCGTACCCCGGCGTTGCAGGCCCACATAGGATCGGCCGAAGGGGTAGTGAACCGATACGGAAATTTACCCCCCGACGATGGCCCGAGCCCTCGTTCGCGGCAAAAGATTCAAGGAGGGACGGGCATGTCGTTCGTCATGATTGCAACCGGCGCCACCAGCAGCTCGCGAGTGCGGACCCTGTCGGTCCGGCACCTGCTGCTCGGCGCCGTGCTGCTCGCGCTGACGCTGCTCGGCGCAGGCGGTGCCTTCGGCTTCTGGCTCGCGGTGCCGCCGCCGCAGTTGTTGCCGGTCCAGCAGGCCGCAGCGCCCGAGCGGCCGTCGGCCGCGCTGCCGTTCGCGCTCGAGCAGCTCGGTGCGCTGTCGGCGCGGCTGTTCCGCCTCGAAAGCCAGGCCGCCCAGTTGAGCAAGCGCATCGGCGTGCTGCAGAAGGACGACGCGCCGGCGCGCGACAAGAAGGACGGCAGCGGCGGACCGTTGCTGGCGCCGCGCTCGGAGCTCGACATCGGCGCGCTCGATACCCAGCTCGCGCGGGTCGAGCAGCAGATCGCACGCGTGTCGGACGCGTCCGCGCAGCGCAATCTCGATCTGATGCGTCTGCCGACACGGCTGCCGATCGTCGGCGCGGCACTCGTTTCGTTGTTCGGAAATCGCGAAGATCCGATTGCGCATCGGCATGCATTTCATGCCGGACTCGACTTCGCGGCCGGAATCGGCACGCCGATTTTGTCGGCGGCCGGCGGCAGGGTCGTGTTCGCCGGCTTCCATCACGACTTCGGCTGGCTCGTCGAGATCGTTCACGGCAACGGCCTGACGACGCGCTATGCGCATGCGTCGAAGCTGCTGGTCAAGGCGGGCGAGATCGTCACCCCCGGCGAGCGCATCGCGATGGTCGGCTCGACCGGGCGCTCGACCGGTCCGCATCTGCATTTCGAAGTGCTGCGCAACGGCGACCACGTCGACCCGAAGCGCTATCTGGCCGGACTCTGAGGCGCACGTGAGATCGATGCTGCTCGGACGCCGTCCTGCCCAGGACCTGACGCGCATCCGCGTCGTCCTTGCTGCGCGGGACAGCGGTCGGGGCTGGCTCACGACTGCGGGTCTCGCTTTCGCAGCGACGGCGATCGCGGCTGCCGGCGCCTACTTCCATTTCGGTCCGGTCCATGACGAGACGGGCGCGCCGGTCACCGCGCTGCTCGCAAATACGCAACCGGACGCCGGCCGCCTGCAGCAACAGCTCGAGCAGTCCCGGCTCACGCTGGGAATGTCGGAATCGCGCGGCAAGGAGCTCGAGCGTCAGATCGACACGCTGAACCAGCGCCTGCGCGAGAGCCAGGAAGAGCTGACGTTCTTCCGCAAGACCCCCAACGGCAAGCACTGAAAGAGATTCCCATGTTCTCGAAGCGCAAGAAGCAGCCCATCATCAAGATGACCCAGTTGTCGAGCCTGATCGCCGAGGGCGTCGAGATCACCGGCGACGTCGTCTTCACGAGCGGGATGCGCATCGACGGACGCGTCAACGGCAACGTCGTCGGGCGTAGCCTCGACGGCAAGACGCCGGCGCTGCTCGTCCTTTCGGCGAAGGGTCACATCGAAGGCAACCTGCGCTGCGGCGACGCGGTGCTCAACGGCGCCGTCACCGGCGACCTCGATATCGAGAACCGCCTCGAGCTGCAGTGCGACGCCCGCGTCTGCGGCACGATCCGCTACCGCCAGCTGCAGCTCGAAGTCGGCGCGGCCGTCGACGGGCAGCTCGTCAAGGTCGGCACGTCGTCTGTCGCCGACAATGTCGTCGAGCTGGGCGCGGAAAAGGTCGCTGCGACCGCCGAACGGCGCTGAACGCGTCGCGCGGCGAAAGGGCCGCAGACTTGCACGGGCCCGGGTTCCGGTGTCGATCGTCGACGCCTTCGGCCGTGCAGGAGAGACTCTCGATGAAATGCGCGTTGGTGGGGTCCCGCTTTTTCGGCGCGAGCGTGTTCTCGGCCTTGCGCAAAGAAGACGGGATTGATTTCGCGAGCGTCGTCGTGCCCGCGGCCGACGACCGGCTCGCGTTCGCCGCGCAGGCGGCCGGGTGCAGCGTCCACGTGCTCGAGAATCCGAAGATCGTCCCGGCCGAGGCGATTCCGGCCGGCACCGAACTGATCATCGCCGCGCACACGCATGCGCGCGTCAGCAACGAGGCGCTCGGCAGATCGCGACTCGGCGGCATCGGCTACCACCCGTCGCTGCTGCCGCGGCATCGCGGCATTGCCGCGATCGAATGGACGATTCTCGAAGGCGATCCGATCGCGGGCGGTTCGGTCTACCACCTCGCCGACGGTTGGGACGCCGGCGCGATCGCCGCGCAGGACTGGTGCTTCGTCGCGAAAGGCGAGAGCGCGCGCGAGCTCTGGGAACGAGCGCTCGCACCGATGGGCCTCGAGCTGCTCGCCCGCGTTGTGCGCCATGCCCGCGATCACGGCACGCTGCCGGCGCTTGCGCAGGATCCGCGCTTCGCGACGAAGGCGCCGATGATTCGCCGCTCGGTCGTGCTGACCGAGGATCGCCCGACGACGAAGACATCGCTGGTCGTCACGGTGATGGGTCCGGATCGGCCCGGCATCGTCCGGCTGCTGTCGGATCGGGCGCAGCGCTTCGGCGCCAACTGGGCCGCGAGCCGCCTCGCGAACCTGGCCGGCGAGTTCGCGGGCATGGTGCATTTCGAAGTGCCGCGCGAGAACGCCGATGCGCTGGCGGAAGCGCTGCGCGGGCTCGAGACGTCGGGCTTGCGGGTCGTGATCGCGAAAAGCGAAGGCGCCGGCGTGCCGACCGGCCTGCGCGGCGTCGAGCTCGAGCTCGTCGGCGACGACCGGGTCGGCATCGTCAGCAATCTGACCCGGATCCTCGCCGAGCGCGGCATCAGCATCGAGACGATCCACACCGAGCTCGTCGGCGGTGATGCTTCGGCCAAGCAGACGTTCAAGATCGCTGCGCATCTGCTGGTGCCGAAGGCGCTGTCGTCGGACGATCTCAGTCGAGACCTCGGCGTGCTCGCGAACGAGATGATGGTCGACATCGCGCTCGGCGATCGGCCGGCCGGCTAGCCGCTTCGCGTTCGATGGGAGGCCGTTGCGATTCGCCGCACCGGCCGGGCTCGTTCCACCACGGTCCGGTTTCGCAAGGCCGCCGCGCAGCCGCAAACGGCACCGCGCCGTTCCGACGGTCAGGAGAATCCAACCACCGCGTGCGGCACGTACGGTGCTTCGAGTGCGGCGATGTCCTCGGGCGCAAGCGTCAGCGCGAGCGCGGCGACCGCGTCGTCGAGCTGCCCAAGCTTCGTCGCGCCGACGATCGGCGCACTGACCTCGCTTTTCTGCAGCACCCACGCGAGCGCGACCTGCGCCATCGGCGCACCGAGCCTGCCGGCGACGCCGGCAAGCGCCTCGACGACCTTGCGATCGGCATCGGCGGTCTTCGCATAGAGCGTCCGGCCGAACGCGTCGGTCTCGGCGCGCGCGCTCGCCGCGTCCCATGCGCGCGTCAGACGGCCGCGGGCGAGCGGGCTCCATGGAATCACGCCGATGCCTGCGTCGCGACAGAACGGCAGCATTTCGCGCTCCTCTTCGCGATAGAGCAGATTCAGATAGTTCTGCATCGTCGAGAAACGGGTCCAGCCGTGCCGCTCCGCGACGTGCAGCGCCTTCGCGAACTGCCACGCCGCCATCGACGATGCGCCGATGTAGCGTGCCTTGCCGGACCTCACGACGTCGTGCAGCGCCTCCATCGTTTCCTCGATCGGCGTCGCCGGGTCCCAGCGGTGGATCTGGTACAGGTCGACATGGTCGGTGCCGAGCCGCTTCAGGCTCGCATCGATCTCGCCGAGGATCGCCTTGCGCGAAAGGCCGGCGCCGTTCGGTCCCTCGCGCATGCGGCCCTGCACCTTCGTCGCGATGACGACCTCGCCGCGCGGCACGTACTCGAGCAGCGCGCGGCCGACGATTTCTTCGCTGGTGCCGTCCGAATAGACGTTCGCGGTGTCGAAGAAATTGATGCCGAGGTCGAGCGCGCGCCGGATGAACGGCCGGCTCTCGGCCTCGCCGAGCGTCCACGGATGATTGCCGCGCTCGGGCTCGCCGTAGCTCATGCAGCCCAGGCAGAGGCGCGAGACATCGAGGCCGGTCCGGCCGAGCTTGGTGTATTGCATGTCGAAGGCCTTGCGTCTGGTGCGGTGCGCACAAGCCTAACGCGGATCGTCCGGCGTCGTGCGCGGCGACGCTCGTAAACTCCGGCCTCCCACACCACTCGTTTCGTCGGGAGATCCCATGCAAGCCTCGCCCGCATTCGCCGCTGCCGCACTCGTCTTGTTCTGCGCCGGCGCGTCGGCGCAGAACCAGACCCCGGGCCTCTGGGAGCACAGCGTCACGATCAAGTCGCAGAACGGCGAGATGGAAAAGGCGATGGCCGACATGCAGAAGCAGATGGCGTCGATGCCGCCCGAACAGCGCAAGCAAATGGAGCAGATGATGGCGAGCCGCGGCGTCGGCGTCGGCCCGAAGGGCAGCACGTCGAGGGTCTGCGTCTCGAAGGAAGAGGCCGCGCGCCAGATCGGGCCGCAGATGGGTGAAGGCGACTGCACGCAGCAGGTCGTGCAGCGCAGCGCCGGGACGATGAAGATGAAGTGGGAATGCGCCGGGCGCAACCCGTCGAGCGGCGAAGGCGAGGTCACGTTCAAGAGCGACAAGGCCTACACGGGTCACGCGGTCGTCACGTCGACCGTGAAGGGCAAGCCCGAGACGATGACGATCGAGCAATCGGGTCAGTGGATCGCGGCCGACTGCGGCGCGGTCAAGCCGAGGTCGCCGGCGAAACCGTGATCTCGCCGGCGACGATCGAAGCCCCTGTCCCGCGCGCCCGCCCCAGCTCGCCGACCGCCGCGCTTGCCGGCGCCGTCGCGCTCGCGGCCGCGATGGGCATAGGCCGCTTCGCGTTCACGCCGCTGCTGCCGATGATGCTCGCCGATGGCGCGATCGACCTCCACGCGGCGAGCTGGCTGGCGAGCGCAAACTATCTCGGATATCTTGCCGGCGCCGTGCTTTGCACGTTCCAGCCGTGGCTCTGGGCACGGGCGCCGCGTCTGCCCGCCATCGACGGCCCGCGGCTCGTTCGCGCCGGACTCGTCGCGACGGCGCTGCTGACGGCGGCGATGGCGCTGCCCTGGCCAGGGGCTTGGCCGGTGCTGCGTTTCGCGGCCGGGGTTGCGAGCGCGCTGGTGTTCGTCTATGGCTCGGGCTGGTGTCTGGCCGAACTCGCTGCGCGCGGTAAGCCGTCGCTCGGCGGCGTGATGTTCGCCGGTCCCGGAGCCGGCATCGTGCTGAGCGGTGTTTTCGCGAGCGCGATGGTCGCGCTGCACTGGAGCTCCGTCGCGGGCTGGGTCACGTTCGGCGTGCTCGCCTCGGCGCTCGGCGCCGCGGTCTGGCGCATCTTCGGCGGCCGGGCAGCGCGCGCAGGCGGCGGCGCACGATCGGTCGAAGCGGCGCGCGCGCCGGATCCGGTCGTCGCGGATGCTGCGTCCGCAAATGCGGCAGCCATCGAGGCGCGCCACGGACGCACCGAGATTGCGTCGCTCACGTTCGCGTACGGTCTTGCCGGCTTCGGCTACATCGTCACCGCGACCTTCCTGCCGGTGATCGCGCGCGAAGCGCTGCCCGGCTCGCCGTGGCTCGATTTCTTCTGGCCGATCTTCGGTGTCGGCGTCGTCACCGGCGCGCTGCTCTCGACACGGCTGCGCATCACCGGCGATCTGCGCCTGCTGCTAGCCGGCGCGTATGCGATCCAGGCCGCGGCCATCGCCGCGAGCGCATGGAGCCCGACCCTTCCCGGCTTCGCGCTCGGCAGCCTGATGCTCGGCGTGCCGTTCACGGCGATCACGTTCTTCGCGATGCAGGAGGTACGCCGCGTGCGTCCGGCTCGCATTGCCCGCACGATCGGTTTGCTGACCGCGGCCTACGGCATCGGCCAGATCGTCGGGCCGCCGCTGGTCGCGCTGCTGTTGCAGCGCAGCCGCAGCACTGGCGCCGGCTTCACGTTCGCGCTCGAGACCGCGGCGGCCGCGCTGCTCGTCGGCGCCGTGATCTTCGTCGGAATGAGCCGCGCCTATCCGAAGAGTGCCGGCTGAGCCGCGCGCTGTCACGCTGAAGCGACGCCGGCTTCGCGGCGCCACGTGCCGCGCCGATCGCGTCGATCAGCGGCAGAGCGTGAGCAGATTCTCCAGGTCGACTTCGATGCCGAGTCCCGGCGCGGCCCCGAGCGCGACGCGCCCGTCGCGCACCGATTCGAGCGCCGGGCAGAGCGCGCTGCGCAACGGGTTCGGATTCGCGTCGACCTCGAGCATGCCGTCGCCGCCGACCGCGGCGAGCAGCTGCCCCGATGCGGCGAGGCCGATCCCCGCGCCCAGGTAGTGCGGGCAGTAACGCAGGCCGGCGGCGCGCACGCGCTCGATCACCGCCCAGCAGCCCGAGATGCCGCCCCACTTCGCGACATCGGGCTGGACCACGGCATAGCGGCGCGCATCGATCGCTTCTTCGAACGCATCGAGTCCGAGCAGGTTCTCGCCGGCGGCCAGCGGGATCGACGTCGCGGCGGCGAGCGTGGCCCATTCGGCGCCGGGGCGATCGGCGCGCAGCGGCTCCTCGATCCAGCCGAGGCCGAACGGCGCGAACGCGCGGAGGCGCTGCAGCGCCTCGTCGAGCGACCAGCCCTGGTTCGCATCGACCATCAGCACCGCGTCGGCGCCGAGCAGCGCACGCAGCGCCGCGACGTTCGCGAGATCGCGTGCCGCATCGAAGCCGACCTTCAGCTTGAACGCGCGATAGCCGGCCGCGCGGCGCGCACCGACGACCGCCTCGGGCCGATCCGGATTGATCCCGCTCGCGTAGACCTCGATCCGGTCGCTGCCGCCGCCGAGCAGGCGCCACAGCGGCTCGCCGCGCTTGCGCGCACACAGGTCCCAGAGTGCGAGATCGACGCCGGCGATCGACTGCGCGAGCGGCCCGGGCTCGCCCGACTGCAACGCCAGCACAGCCGTCGCGCGCGTCATCGCGTCGAATGCCGCCGCCGGAGAGGCGAATTCGCGCCCGACGACGAGCGGCGCGATCACGCTGGCGAGCAGACGCGCCCGATGCTCGGCGCCGCAGGCCGGGAAGTTGCACCAAGTCTCGCCCCAGCCGACCGCGCCGTCGTCGTCCTCGACGCGGACGAAGACCGCCGGGCGATCGCGCATTGTGCCGAACGAGGTCCGCACCGGCGTCTCGATCGGGCAGCGCAGCACGTGCGCGTCGAGCCGCGCGATCCGCACCGCGATCTCGGGCAAGGGTGGCAACGGATGGACGGTCGGCACGGGCTTCAGGTATAAACGTATGGTCTATGGTACGTTTGCCCTTTCCGCAACGCAAGCGCCGCTACGGGCGCGCGCCGTGATGCAGCGCGAATCGCTCGCCGCGCGCGTGCTGCTGGTGCTCGCGCCGTGGGCGCTGATCGTCGCGTTCTGGTACGGCGTGCGCGCGAGCGGCTTCGTCAATCCGGCGCTGGTGCCGGCGCCCCACGAGGTCGCGGCGAAGTTCGTCGAGCTGCTGAAGCAGCGGCTTGCATACGACATCTACATGTCGACGCAGCGCGTCTTCATCGGCGTCGCGCTCGGCGTCACGCTGTCGGTGCCGGTCGGTTTCAGCCTCGGCTGGTACAAGGGCCTGCGCGGCTTTATCGATCCGGTGATCAACTTCTTCCGCGCGCTGCCGCCGATCGCGCTGATCCCACTGGTGATCGTCTATTTCGGCATCGGCGAAGTCGCGAAGACGGTGATCCTGTTCTATGCGTCGTTCTTCGCCGGCGTCATCGTGATGTACGAGGGGATCGCGCAGATCAGCCCGATCTACATCCGCGTCGCGCGCACGCTCGGCGCGAGCGACCTCGAGATCTTCGGCAAGGTGATCGTGCCGCTGACGATTCCGCACATCCTGACCGCGGTGCGCGTCGCGCTCGGTGTGGCCTGGGCGACGCTGGTCGCGTCCGAGCTGATCGCCGCGCAGCAAGGCCTCGGCGCGCTGATCCAGAACGCGTCGGCGTTCTTCCAGCTCGACATCATCT
>JBDTXV010000052.1:0-9407 GCA_040006015.1 Caldimonas sp. | reverse complement strand
GACCGGTCCGGCACGGCGCCGCGA
Organism: Caldimonas sp.; assembly: GCA_040006015.1. Lineage (GTDB taxonomy): Bacteria > Pseudomonadota > Gammaproteobacteria > Burkholderiales > Burkholderiaceae_C > Schlegelella_A. The sequence goes on along the minus strand of JBDTXV010000052.1, from coordinate 9,383 downwards.
CGGTCGGAATTCGACATAGCCGTCGAGCTGGTCGGCGGTCACGTTGGCGCGCCACAGACCGGCCTCCTCGGATGCACCGACGACGACCGATGTGATCCGGCGCGAGCCCGACTGCAGCTCCTGTGCGCGCAATGCGATCGAATCGGGCACGTAGTCGTTGCCACCGCGCGTGCCGCCGGCGGCCGCGACCGCGAACGCGCCGGCCGGCGGCGCGCTCGCACTCGCCGTCGGCGGCAGCGGTCCCGCCGCGGCACTGCCGGCCGCGCCGAACAGCTTGTCGAACGCGGCCTCCCAGGCATCGACATCGAGCCGTTGCAGGTTCAGGTTCGCGGCGACGCCGCTCGCCGGCAGCGGCGCCGGGCCGAACACGCCGATGCCGCCGCGCAGCACGCGCGACGATTCGCCGGCGTGCTCGCGCAGGTACTGCGCCTGCAGCACGGTGCCGAGATCGACCTTCAGCATCTCGCGCGAGGTCTGCGGCGAACCCTGGGCATCGTCGAGCGCGAGCGTCTGGTAGCGCATCTCGAGCGGCACCGCGGCGGCCTTCGCGAGCGGAGCCGGCAGATCGGCGGCAATGCCGACGAGGTTGCTCGTCACGAGCACCTGGGGGCGGCCGTGCACGAAGCCGAGATTGAGCCGATACGTCGCCTGCCCGCTCAGCGCGGTCGCGATCCGCGCGACCGGGCCGAGCTCGGTCGCGCGCCGCAACGCATCGGCGGTCGCAGTGCCTTGGCCGCTGAAGCGGATGCTGTCGTCGGCTTGGGTGCCGCCTTCGAAGCTCGCATCGCCGCCGAGCACGCGCGCGGTCGCGCCGACCACCACGAAGCCCTTCTGCGTGAAGTCGACGCGGCCCTTCGCCGCGCCGAGCAGCGGCGTATCGACACTGAGGCGCAGATCGTTGCCGGGCAGCACCAGTCTGCCTTTCACGGTCGTCGTAGCGATCGCCGTCAGCGGAATCGCGAGCGCGAGCTGCAGGTCGGCCGCGCCGGTCGCGCTCGTCGTCGCGAGCGCCTTGCCGATCCAGCCGCCGATCGGCGTCGCATTGACGACCTTCACCATTTCGGCGAGCGGTCCGCGCGCGCCGGCATCGAGCGTGACGACCGGTCGCTCGCCGAGGTTCGCGATTCCGCCCTGCACTCGGGTCCACTCCACGCCGCCGAGCCGGGCCTTCGCGTCGCGAATCTCGAGCGTCGAGCGGTCGATCACGAGCTCGCCGCCGACATTCGTCAGGGCCGGCCATTGCGGCTCGTCGGGAGCGAACGCGAAGGTCGCGTCGTCGACCTGGGCCGCGATCCTGAACTCGCCGCCCTTGCGCGCGCCGTGGAACGGGAAGTCGCGCAGGTGGCCCTTGACGCGGAACGTCGCGGTCTTCACGCTGCCACCGCGGACCGCGCCCTCGAGATAGTGCCGCGTCGATTCCGGCAGGCCGAGCGGCAGATAGCGCGAGATCCGCGTCGCGACGGCGCCGGCGAGCTTGCCGTCGAGCTCGAGCCGGCCCGGATAGCGGCCGCCGTGCGCGCTGTCGGCCGCGTCGCCGCTGCTCCAGGTCGCCGCGAACTCGCCCTGCGCATCGGCGTTCGCGAACTTCGCATCCTTGACCTGCACGCTGACACGCGGCGGCTCGGCGGCAGCCCTTGCCGGCTCGATCTTCCACGTGAGCGATGCGCTCAGACGATCGAACGGCACCCGCGGCTCGGCTAACACCCCGGGCAGTTCGACCGCGCCGGCGTCGATGCCGAGGCGCGCGCTGCCGCCGGTCTCGCTCGCCTGCAGCGCGAGCGTCGCGTTGTTCAGACCCGGCCGACCGGGATCGTTCGGCTCGGGCGCCGCGCGCGGCTCGAGCGCGAGACCGTTGAGCTGCCCCTTCACCTGGTAGTGCTCGGGCGCATCGAGCGGGCCGTCCCAGCGTGCCGCGATGTCCCTCGCGATCCCGCGCGGGCCGACGTCGGCGAGCAGACGGCGCAACGCCTCGCCGAGCGGGACCCGCGTTGCGATCTGCGCGATCACGCCGACATCGAGACGCTGCGCGCTGAACTCGCCGCCGGTCGCGGCCGCGCCGTCGCGCTGGCGCAAGCTCAGCGCGAGATCGCCTTGCGGCCACTGGATGCCGTCGCCGGTGCGGAAACTGAAGCGCTGCAGCGCGAGCCGGACGCCGTCTGCGTCGCGCCGTCCGTCGAAGCGGCCTTCGACCTGATCGAACTCGAGCGCATCGACGTCGGGAGCGAGCCGGACCCTGACCTTGCGCAGCGCGAGGTCGACGGTCGCACCGCGCGGCTCGCCGTCCTTCACGTCGATCCAGGCCCGCAGCGCACCGTCGCCGTTGTCGAGCGCGAACGGCAACGTCAGATGCGTCTTCAGCTCGCGCACGTCGGCGCGCGGCAGGCTCGCATAGGCCGAACCGCTCCAGTGTTTCCAGTCGCCGCTGCGGCCGAGCAGGCGCTGCGTGAAGCGGCCCTGCAACGTGAAGCGGTCGCCCCATTCGGGCGGCGGCGTCGCGTCGATGCGCAGCGCGTGGCGGCGCAGGCCGTTGCGCACGACCGCCTGCACGTCGGTCAGCGCGAGCGGCGCCGCGCCGCGCTGCTCGTCGACCCAGCGCACCGCGCCGCCACGGATCACGAACTCGTCCTGCTCGAAGAACCAGTCGGCGGCGCGGCCGTCGTCGGCGCCGCCGCTGCCGCCGAAATCGAGCCCGGCGATGAAGATTCGGCCTTGCGCGTCGCGGCGGACCTCGAGCTCGGGACCGTCGATCAGCAGTTGCTCGAAGCGCAGATCGAGTGCGACCAGCGAGCGGGCCGACAACGCGGCGACGACTCGCGGCAGGCGCAGCGCGACGCGTTGCGCGGCATCGAGCAGGACCACGTCACGCAACTCGATCCCGGGAACCCAGCCGCCCGAGCGGACTTCGATCTGGCCGATCTTCACGGTGACCCCGAGCGCCGAGCTGGCGCGCGCTTCTATCGGCGCGCGCCATCGCTGGATGTGGGGCAGAATGATCCAGTGGAGCGCCAGCCAGGCGATCAGCAACAGGCTCCATGCCGCAATCACCAGCCCGACCACGAATCGCGCCGCGATCCTCAGCGGCGAACGACGCGAGGCTGGATCGGCACGCTGCGGGAGAGCAGCGGGAACGACGGGCGGAAACAGGGACATGAAGAGATCGGTGCGCCGGCCCGCAACGGGCCACCAGGGGCAGAATTCGGAATGCCGCGACGGGCGGTGTCGGGCGCACGGGCGAAGCATTCCGCAACGGCGCGCATCGCCCGGTTCAATCTAGCACAGACCCTCTGCGTCCGAGATGGGTTCCCCGCCTAGCAGCAGCGTCGACATGGCCATGCCGGTCGCGAGCCGCGCCGACGCGGCGGCCCGCGCCGATCACAGCCGCTTCGTGCAGCGCATCCGGCGCCGCTACGGCGCCGAGCTCGCGCTGCTGCCGCACGGGCTGCCGACGGGGCCGACGATCGCGGCGCTGATCGAACGGCTGCTCGGCGGCGGCCGCGAGTTGCCGAGCGCGCTGCGGGTCGCGCGCCAGCTCGTCCTCGAACGCCTCGCGGTGTTCGACATCGAGCGCGGCGCGGCGATGGAAGAGATCACGCGTGCGATGACCGAGCTTGCCGAAGTGACGCTCGACCGTGCGCTCGCGCAGGCCTGCAGCGACCAGGACGTGCGCTACGGCGTGCCGCGCAGCGAGGCCGGCGAGCGCATCGAATTCTGGGTCGTCGGGATGGGCAAGCTCGGCGCGCGCGAGCTGAACGTCTCGTCGGACATCGATCTTGTCTACGTCTACGAGGAAAGCGGCGCGACCGACGGCGCCGAGCCGATCAGCGCGCACGAATACTTCTCGCACCTGGCGCGCTGTCTCTATTCGTTGATCGGCGAAGTGACCGAAGATGGCTTCGTCTTCCGCGTCGACCTCGCGCTGCGTCCGAACGGCAACTCGGGGCCGCCGGTCGTCAGCTTGCCGATGCTCGAGGAATACCTGCAGGTGCAGGGCCGCGAATGGGAGCGCTTCGCGTGGCTGAAGAGCCGCGTCGTCGCGCCGCGCGCGAGCGTGCAGAATGGCCGCGCGCTCGCGCTGCGCAGCCTGATCACCGCGTTCGTCTACCGCCGCTATCTCGACTACGGCGTGTTCGAGGGGCTGCGCCAGCTGCACGCGAAAGTGCGCGACGAAGCGCAGCGCCGCGCCGCCGGACGACCCGAGCGCGCCAACGACGTCAAGCTGTCGCGCGGCGGAATCCGCGAGATCGAGTTCATCGTGCAGCTGCTGCTCGTCGTGCGCGGCGGCCAGTTCCCGGAGATGCGCACGCGCTCGACGCTGAAGGGGTTGACGAAGCTCGCCGCCGGCGGCTTGATGAAGACCGAGAGCGCCGGACGCCTGGCCGAGGCCTACACCTTCCTGCGCCGCGTCGAGCACCGGATCCAGTTCCTCGACGATCAGCAGACGCACCTGCTGCCGACGCAGGACGGCGACCTCGACTGGATCGCGCGCAGCCTCGGTCGCACCGGCCCGACCGCGGCCTGCGCGCTGCTCGACCGTCTCGGCGAGCTGCGCGAAGTCGTCGCGACCGAGTTCGATGCGTTGCTGCACGACGGCCGCTCGGCCGGCGGCGCGAAGGCCGGCACCGGCTGCCGCTCGTGCGTGCCGATCGCGCATCCGATCGACAGCGACGCGTTCCTCGAGCAGCTGCCGCCCGAGCTCGCGGCGCGCGTGCGGCCGCTCTGCGCGCAGCCGAAGATCAGGTTGCTGCGTGACGAAAGCAAGCTGCGCCTCGCCCGCCTGGTCTCGCGCGCCGCGCACGCGGTCGGCGAAGGGCGCTGCACGCTCGGCGCCGCGACCCTGTTCGTCGACTGGCTCGAGCCGCTGCTGCGCCGCGAGAGCTATCTCGCGTTGCTGATCGAGCGGCCCGAAGTGCAGAACCGGCTGCTGCGCCTTCTCGGCCTCGCGCGCTGGCCGATGCGCTATCTGATGCTGCATCCCGGCGTGATCGACGAGCTCGCCGACGAACGCCTGCTGCACGGCCGCTTCGAGCCGGCTTCGTACATCGGCGACCTGCAGGAGCGCCACGCCGGCTGGGAACGCTCGGGCCAGGCCGACGAGGAGCTGCTGCTCGACACGCTGCGCCGCGCCCACCATGCCGAAGTCTTCCGCACGCTGGTGCGCGACGTCGAGGGCCACATCACGGTCGAACAGGTCGCCGACGACCTGTCGGCGCTCGCCGATGCGACGTTGACCTGCGCGCTCGAGTGGGCCTGGCGCCATCTGAAGCAGGCGCATCGCGCCGATCCGCGCGTCGCGGTGATCGCGTATGGCAAGCTCGGCGGCAAGGAGCTCGGCTACGGCAGCGATCTCGACGTCGTGTTCCTGTACGACGATGCCGACGAGCCCGATGCGGATCGCGCCGCCGAGGTCTACGGCGCGTTCGTGCGCAAGGTCATCAACTGGCTGACGCTGCGCACCGCCGCTGGCGAGCTGTTCGACATCGACACCGCGCTGCGCCCGAACGGCAACTCGGGGCTGCTGGTCACGTCGCTCGCGTCGTTCCGCGACTACCAGACCGGCCGCGGCAGCAATACCGCATGGACCTGGGAGCACCAGGCGCTGACGCGGGCGCGCTGGTGCGCCGGCCGGGCCGACCTCGCCGCGCCGTTCGAGGCGGTGCGCCGCGCGGTGCTGAGCGCGCCGCGCGATGCGGACGCGTTGCGCACCGAGGTCCACTCGATGCGCGACAAGGTGCGCGTCGCCCATCCGGTCAAGGCCGACCGCTTCGACGTCAAGCACAGCCCCGGCGGAATGATCGACGTCGAGTTCGCGGTCCAGTTTCTCGTGCTGACCGAGAGCGCGGCGCACGCCGAGCTGCTCGACAACGTCGGCAACATCGCGCTGCTGCAGCGCGCCGAACGTTGCGGGCTGCTCGCCGACGGCATCGGCGTCGCCGCGGCCGATGCCTATCGCGACCTGCGCCGGGCCCAGCACCGCGCCCGCCTCGACGAGCAGCCGACGCAGGTCGATCCAGAGGCGCTCGCCGGGCCGCGCGAGGCGGTGCTCGCGCTGTGGCGCGCGGTCTTCGATTGACGCGTCGTTGACGCCGGCGGCGCGCGCCTGGGCCGGGCTGGCCGCTTTGCTCGCGACCGCGGCGATCGTGCTCTCCGGCATCGATGCGACCGCGCTCGACTGGCAGCCGGCGCTCGCGCTGCGCGAGCCGTGGCGCGCGTTCAGCGCGGTTGCGGTCCACTACAGCGCGCTGCACCTGGCCGCCAATCTCGCCGGCACCGCGCTCGTCGCCGCGCTCGGCGTCGCGGCGCGGGTGCCGGCGCGGATGGTCGGGGCCTGGGCCTGCGCCTGGCCGCTGACGCAGCTCGGCCTGCTCGCGCGCCCGGACCTGCTCCATTACGGCGGGCTCTCCGGCGTGCTGCATGCCGGCGCCGCGGTCGTCGCGACGCACCTGCTGCTGCGCGGTCCGCCGGCTCGGCGCCTGATCGGCGCGGCGCTCGCTGCCGGCCTCGTCGTCAAGGTGTTCGGCGAAGCGCCGTGGGGCTCGCCGCTGCGCATCTCGACCGACTGGGACTTCGCGACCGCGCCGCTCGCTCACGCGAGCGGTCTCGTCGCCGGCGTCGTCTGCGCGCTCGTCGCCGCGGTATCGAGACGCCGGCCTCCTGCGATCGCCGACGATGTCTGATCGCAAACTCCATCTCGATGCGCTCGCGGTCGTTGCGCTCGTCGCCTGCTGCTTGCTGTGGGGCCTGAACCAGGTCGCGGCGAAGGCGGCGCTCCCCGAAATCCCGGCGCTCTGGCAAGCCAGCGCGCGCTCGCTGGTCGGCGCGCTGCTGGTCTGGATCTGGTCGCGGCTGCGCGGCATCCGCCTGTTCGACCGCGATCGCACGCTCGGCGGCGGCCTGCTCGCCGGGCTGCTGTTCGCGGCCGAGTTCGCCTGCATCTTCGTCGGCCTCGAATACACGACCGCATCGCGGATGGTCGTGTTCCTGTATCTAGCGCCGTTCGTCGTCGCGCTCGGGATGCCGTTCATCGCGCGCAACGAGAAGCTCGCCTGGCCACAGGTCGCCGGCCTCGCGCTCGCGTTCGCCGGCGTCGCCTGGGCCTATCTCGAGGGCTTCGGCAAGCCGGCCGCCGGCGCGCATCAATGGCTCGGCGATGCGCTCGGTGTCGTCGCCGCGGTGCTGTGGGGCGCGACGACGCTCGCGATCCGCGCAACGCGGCTGTCGCAGGCCTCGGCCGAGAAGACGCTGCTCTATCAGCTTGTCGTCTCGGGCGTCCTGCTCGCCGGCGCCGCACTCGCGACCGCGACGCCGCTGCCATCGCATCTTTCGACGCTGGCCTGGAGTTCGCTCGCGTTCCAGGTCATCATCGTGACGTTCGCGAGCTACCTCGTCTGGTTCTGGCTGGTCCGCAGCTATCCGGCGACCCGGCTCGCGGCCTTCACGATGCTGACGCCGATGTTCGGACTGCTGATGGGCGCGGTGCTGCTCGCCGAGCCGATCTCCGCGCGGCTGCTGCTCGCGCTCGTCGGCGTCGCGGCCGGCATCTTTCTCGTCAATCGCAAGCAATGATCGCGGTGCTGCGCACGATCGCATTGCGCCTGGGGTCGTGCGCGCTGGCGACTTGGCTCGCGTGGCGATACGGCTCGGCGACCGCTGCACTGCTGACCGCATCGCTGCTCGGCCTCGCGCTGCCGCGGCCGTTGATCGATCTGGCGAGCGAGCTGCGCCATCAATATCGACGCGCGCACTGGCGTGACGTCGAAGGCCGGCACTATGCATTCCACGGCATGCCGCTGGCGGTGCACGAAGACGCCGAGCATCGTCGCTGGGTCCGCGTCGCCGACATGCGCGCGATCGTCGGCCATACCGCGAGCGACGCGAGCCTCGCGCTGACCTATCCGAACGGCTGGCGCCTGATCGGCCATCCGCCAGAACCCTATCTGAGCGACGACGCGCTGGACGCGCATCTGGCGAAGGAGCGTTCGGTCGCGACGGCGCGCTTCAGGCATTGGGCCGAGCGCGAGATCGGTTTTCCGGCGCGGCGCCAGCGCGAGCGCTATGGGATCCATCTCGAGGCGCTCGACTTTCGCGCCAGCGCCGACCCGCGCTGACGACAACGCCGACCGGCTAATTTCGAATCCGCTCGACCAAGGCCGTTGTCGAATAACCGGCGACGAACGGCAGCGATTGGGCCCGTCCGCCCCAGCCGCGCACGAGCGCGGTTTCGGCCAGCGTCTCGATGTCGTAGTCGCCGCCCTTCACGTAAATGTCCGGACGGACGGCCTTCAGCAACTCGAGCGGCGTCGTCTCGTCGAACAGCGTCACGAGGCCGACGCTTTCGAGCGCGGCGAGCACGCAGGCGCGATCGGCCTCGCAATTCAGCGGCCGGTCGGCGGCCTTGCCGAGCGCGCGCGCCGAGCGGTCGCTGTTCAGGCCGACGACGAGGCTCGCACCGAGCGCGCGCGCTTCGGCGAGGTAGCTGACATGGCCGCGATGGAGTATGTCGAAGACGCCGTTCGTGAAGACGATCGGACCGGGCAGCGTCGCGAGGCGCGACGCGAGCCGGTCGCGCGGACACAGCTTGGCGAGGAACGACGGACCCATCTCGCGATTGTCGCCTGCGCCGCGGCAGTGCAAGGCTACGCGCCGTAGACTCGGCCGACGACGACGACCCGGGAGACTCGCATGATCGTGCTGTGCGGATTCAGCCTTTCGAACTACTACAACAAGGTCAAGATGGCGCTGCTCGAAAAGGGCGTCGCGTTCACCGAGGAGCCGGTCAAGACCGGCAGCAAGGACGAGGCGGTGCTCGCCGCGACGCCGCTCGGCAAGATTCCGTTCATCCGCACCGAGCAGGGCACGCTGTGCGAGAGCCAGGCGATCGTCGAATATCTCGAAAGCCGCTATCCGGAACCGTCGCTGACGCCGGCCGATCCGTGGCAGGCGGCGAAGGTCCGCGAGCTGGTCACGTTCATCGACCTGCACCTCGAGCTGGTCGCGCGCGAGCTGTATCCGAAGGCGTTCTTCGGCGGCAGCGTCAGCGATGCGAATGCCGCGCGGGTCCGCGCTCTGCTGGAAAAGAACATCGCCGGCTTCAAGCGCCTCGCCCGCTTCGCACCGTACGTGTCCGGGCCCGCGTTCACGCAGGCCGACTGCGCCGCCTGGGCGAGTCTGCCGATCGTCGGCATGGCGACCCGAATCGTCTACGGCGAGGACCTGCTCGCCGCCTCCGGCATCGACTGGAAAGCCTATGCGAAGCTGATCGGTGAACGGCCGAGCGCGCAGAAGGTCACTGCGGACCGCAAGGCGGACCAGGAGGTCATGGCCGCACGAAGCTGAGCGGGCGCCTCAGCACCGACGACCCGCCGCCGGCTCAGGCCGGCAATGCG
>JBDTXV010000051.1:0-9439 GCA_040006015.1 Caldimonas sp. | reverse complement strand
AGCAACCTCGCGCGCAAGGCGACGCGCGTGCGCGTCTTCGAAGCGGGTCGCGTGTTCCGGCGCGATCCGGCGGTCATCGACGGACCGGACAGCGTCGCCGGTGTCGACCAGCCGGTGCGGATCGCCGGGCTCGCGTACGGAATGGCCGAACCGCTGCAGTGGAGCGCAAAGGAACGCGCGGTCGATTTCTACGACGTCAAGGGCGATGTCGAAGCCTTGTGCGGCCCCAGCGCGGTCGCGTTCGTCGCGGCGCCGCATCCGGCATTGCATCCCGGGCGCAGCGCCCGAGTCGAGGTCGGCGGTCATGCGGTCGGCTTCGTCGGCGAGCTGCATCCGGAATGGCGCTTGGCCTACGAGCTGCCGTCGGCGCCGATCGTCTTCGAGCTTGACGTGGCGGGCCTGCAAGCACGCGAGCTGCCGGTCTACGCGCCGTTGCCGCGGCAACAATCGGCCTGGCGCGACATCGCGGTGATCGCCTGCGACGCGGTGACCCACGAGGCGCTGATGGAGTCGATCGGCGCGATTCCGGGCGGCCTGGTCCGATCGGCGCGCCTCTTCGACATTTACAAGCCTGACAAGCCTGTGGCCGAGATCGGCGCCGGCGAGCGCAGCCTAGCGATCCGCCTCGAGATCCGCGCCGACGATGCGACGCTAACCGACGAGCGCATCGACGTGGTCGTCGCCGATGTGCTGGCGGCGCTGCGGCAACGCCTCGGCCTGCGCCTGCGCAGTTGAGCGGATCGCGATGACAACCCCGCCCTCTGCCCGCACGCGTGCTCTCGAGACGCTGGAGACGCCTACCCTTACCAAGGCCGAGCTCGCCGAGTTGCTGTTCGAACGCCTGGGCCTCAACAAGCGCGAATCGAAGGACATGGTCGAAGCCTTCTTCGACCTGATCCATAAGACTCTGTTGACCAGCGACGACGTCAAGATGTCGGGCTTCGGCAACTTCAATATCCGGCGCAAGGCGCCACGGCCCGGACGCAATCCGCGTACTGGCGAAACGATTCCGATCAAGGCCCGCAACGTCGTGACCTTCCACGCCAGCCATAAACTGAAGGGCGTCGTACAAGGCGACACTCCGATCGGTGAGGAGTTCGAGTAAAGTCTAGGTTTCGCGCCTGATCTCATTGATTTCCATGGAGAAATCGCTCCCCGCCATTCCCGCCAAGCGCTACTTCACGATCGGCGAGGTCAGCGAGCTGTGCGGCGTGAAGCCGTATGTGCTGCGCTACTGGGAGCAGGAGTTCACGCAGCTGAAGCCGATGAAGCGGCGCGGCAACCGGCGCTATTACCAGCATCACGAGGTGCTGCTGATCCGGCGCATACGCGAGCTGTTGTACGAACAGGGCTTCACGATCAGCGGCGCGCGCAACCGCCTGGTCGACGGCGCGCACGGTCGCAATGCGGCGCCCGATCTCGACGGGTACACGTCGCCCGCGGTCGAAAAGGGCGACGAAGTTCAAGCCGTCAGATCGGCGGCGTTGCTGATCGACCCGGTCGCATCGGTCGGCTCGGTCGCGTCCGTCGCGGCGTTCTCGCCGGCGGCGGTGGTCGGCAACGCATCGGCGAACGTGACGGCTGCCGGGGCGCTGTCGCCGGCGCAGATGCGTCAGGAACTGATCTCGATCCGTGGCCTGTTATCGGGCTGAGGCGCGGACCCTCGACCTATAATGCGTCGTTCATCGGGGCGTAGCGCAGCCTGGTAGCGCACTTGCATGGGGTGCAAGGGGTCGCGAGTTCGAATCCCGCCGTCCCGACCAATGAAGCCTGTAAAAGACAATGGGTTAGCGTCCGCAAGGGGCTAACCCATTTGTCTATCTGGGCAAGCCGATCGCAGTGCTGGACGTCGACGACAACGCGGCCGGCATCCCGCTTGCCGGCCTGTAACGCTCCGAACGCCGGGCTAGATGAACACCTTCCGCCTCCAGCTCCGCTTTCTCGTGCCGTTGGTGCTGGCTCTCTGTGTTGCCGCCTACTTGGCGTTGCCGATCATGGATCGCCTCACGCTGCGCTGGTTCTCTCGCGACCTGAACCTGCGCGGCGCGCTCGTGACCAACGCCCTCTCCGATTCGATCAGCGAGGCTCTCGGCGACATGGCGGGCAGCCGCTTGCAGGCGCTGTTCAACCGTGCCGCGAAGGACGAGCGTCTGGTGGCCATCGGGCTGTGCTCGCGCGATGGGAAGCTGCTGCGCCGAACCGAGAGTTATCCCGCCGGCTTGAGCTGCGAGGCCGCTCGAGAAACCTCCGCGCGCGCCGATCCGGTGATGCAGATTGCGGGCGGACCGGTGCACGTGGGCGTGCACGAAGTGACCAGCGAGGCGGGTCCTGTGGCGGAGCTCGTGCTGCTCCATGATCTCAGCTTCATCGAGCGCCGCAGCCAGGACACGCGCCAATACCTGATCGCGCTGATCGCGGTCCTCGGCGCCGTGATAGCGCTGATCACCGTCGTCGTGGCCCAGATCAGCTGGCGCGGCTGGGTCTCGGGTGCGCGCGCCCTGCTGCGCGGCGAAGGCCTCATCCGGCCCATTTCGGCGCCGGGAGAGCTCGCACCCTTCGCGGCCGACCTGCGCCAGCGCCTGCGCGACCTCGAGGACGAATACCGTCGTTCCCTCGGACCGGACGCGAGCTGGAATCCCGAGCGCCTGAGATCTTTGCTACGCACGCAGCTGCGCGGCGACGAGGTGATCGTCGTCTCGAATCGCGAGCCTTACATCCACGACGCCGACCCGCAGGGCGGTGTCGTCTTGCGCCGCCCGGCCAGCGGCCTGGTGACGGCGGTGGAGCCGGTGATGCGCGCCTGCTCCGGCACCTGGATCGCCCACGGCAGCGGCAGTGCCGACCGCCTGGCCGTCGACGCCCACGACCGCCTGCGCGTGCCGCCGGGGCACGACAACTACACCCTGCGGCGCCTGTGGCTCACGCCCGAGGAAGAACAGGGCTACTACTACGGCTTCGCGAACGAGGGCCTCTGGCCGCTCTGTCACGTCGCGCACGTGCGCCCGGTGTTCCGCGAGAGCGACTGGCTGGCCTACCGCGAGGTCAACCAGCGCTTCGCCGACGCCGTCGTGACCGAGGCGCGCAGCGACGACCCCATCATCCTGGTCCAGGACTATCACTTCGCCCTGCTTCCGGCGATGATCCGTGCCCAGCTGCCGGCTGCGACCATCCTGACCTTCTGGCACATCCCCTGGCCGAACCCGGAGTCTTTCGGCATCTGTCCCTGGCGGCGCGAAATCCTCGAAGGCATGCTCGGCAGCACCATCCTCGGGTTCCACACCCGCTTCCACTGCAAGAACTTCCTGGAGACGGCGGACCGCTATCTCGAGGCTCGCATCGAGCACGAGCATTCGACGATCTCTTTTCACGACTCGGAGACGCTGATCGAGAGCTATCCGATCTCGATCGAATGGCCAACGCCGCAAGCCGAGGCCGCCTGGCCCTCGATCGAGATCTGCCGCGCTCAGGTGTCCGCGCGCCTCGGACTCGGGCCCGAATGCCGGCTAGCCGTCGGCGTCGACCGCTTCGACTACACCAAGGGCATCCTCGAGCGCCTGCATGCGGTCGAGCGCCTGCTCGAGAAGCATCCGGCATGGATCGGGCGATTCTGTTTTGTGCAGGTCGCGGCCCCGACGCGCAGCTCGCTCGAGGAATACCGCTCGTTCCAGGAGCGCATCGAGCGCGTCTGCGAGCGCATCGACAAACGTTTCGGCCGATCGGGGTATCGGCCGGTCATCCTGCTCGCCCAGCACCACGAGCACGACGCGCTCAACGAGCTCTACCGCGCCGCCGACGTTTGCCTCGTGACAAGCCTGCACGACGGCATGAACCTGGTCTGCAAGGAGTTCGTCGCGGCGCGCAACGACGAGCAGGGCGTGCTGATCCTCAGCCGCTTTGCCGGTGCGGCCCGCGAGCTGACCGAAGCGCTGGTCGTCAATCCGTACCACGTCGAGGAATGCGCCGACGCGATCCTGCTGGCGCTGACGATGCCATCGGCGGAACAACGCGAGCGCATGGCGAGCCTGCGCATGACGGTGCGGGAATTCAATGTCTACCGCTGGGCCGGAAGGATCCTGGCGGATGCCGGCCGGCTGCGGCAGCGCCAGCGCATCGAGGCGCGGGTGCTGCGCCACAGCCGCGAATGAGCCGGCGAGCCGGCATCGCGTCAGCGCGCGTCGAGCGAGTTCTCGATGCGCTGCAGGACTTGCGCGAGCTCGGTCGCGTCATCGAGGAAAAACATCGCGCGCGAGAGCGGATCGTCGCGACCGATGCGCAAGGTGAGCCAACCCGGATCGGCGCGCATGAAGACAGCCTCGTCGTTGACATCGTCGCCGACGAACAGCGCGGCGTCGGCGCCGGCGCGGCGCACGAGCGTGGCGAGGGCATCGCCTTTGTCGGGCAGGCCCGCGGCCACCACGTTCACGACGCATTTCCCGCCGAAGCGCTGCAGCGCCGGCGACACGCCCTCGAGCAGTGCCTCGATGGCGACCAGCGCCACACCCGCGTCGGGAGCGCGGCGGTAGTGGAACGCGAGCGAGTGATGCTTGTCCTCGACGCCGACGCCGACGCGCGCCAGACCGGCCGCAGCCGCGGGGATGCGGTGGCGGAGCACGTCGAGCGCGTTGCTGCCGGCCGAGGCCGGGCCGACCTCCGGGTCTTCGGCGCCGTGATTGCCGATGACATAGCGCGGCTCGAAGCCCAGACGGGGCCTGACGTCGTCGACGTTACGCCCGGTGATGATCGCGACCGGCAGAGACCGGCCGAGGCGCGAGAGCACGCGCGCGACCGTTTCGGGCACCCGCGCTTCTTCCGGTCGATCGACGATGGGTGCCAGCGTGCCGTCGAAATCGAACGCCAGGAGCGGAGAGCGCCGCAGCACTTCGCCGAGCGCGCGCTCTCCTTCCTCAGTGAACAGGTGCCTCATCAGGATCGATTCTGCTGCACCTTCGAACCCCTCGCGTAGCCGAGGATCAAGCTACCTTCATCACTTGCCGGAACCCCTGTCATGCCTGCATCCCCAGCGACCCTCGACCTCGCCTTGATCGGCAACTGCGCCATCGGCGCCCTCGTCGACAAAGGCGGCGCCATCGTCTGGTGCTGCATGCCGCGCTTCGACGGCGATCCGGTCTTTCACGGGCTTCTCGACAGCGCCGGAGGGCTGCCCGACGAAGGCATCTTCGGCATCGAGGTCGAGAACCAGGTCCGCACCGAGCAGGCTTACGACGCGGGCACGGCGGTGCTGCGCACCCGGCTTTACGACAGCGCTGGCGAAGCCGTCGAGGTCGTCGACTTCTGCCCGCGCTTCGTTCAGCGCGACCGGACCTTCCGGCCGGCGCAGATCGTGCGGCGGGTGCGCCCGCTGATCGGCAATCCGCGGGTGCGCTTTCGAGTCCGGCCGCGCGGCCTCTGGGGAGCGGTGGCGCCGGAGATCACCCGGGGAAGCAACCACGTGCGCTTCGTGCTGCCCGGGGGCACGCTGCGTCTCAGCACCAATGCACCGCTCACTTATGTGCTCGACCAGACCTGGTTCTCCCTGCACGTTCCGGTGAGCATGCTGCTGGGACCGGACGAGGTTCTCGCATCGGGCATCGAAGAGACGGCTCGCGACTTCGAGGAGCAGACGGTGTTGCACTGGCGGCGGTGGTCCCGGCGCCTCGCGCTGCCGCTCGAGTGGCAGGATGCGGTCATTCGCTCGGCCATCACGCTCAAGCTTTGCCAGTTCGAGGAAACCGGCGCCATCGTGGCGGCAATGACCACGAGCATTCCCGAGGCACCGCACACGCAGCGCAACTGGGACTATCGCTACTGCTGGCTGCGGGACGCGTTCTTCGTGGTCCGCGCGCTCAACAGCCTGTCGGAGGTCGGCACGATGGAGGACTATCTGCGCTGGCTCAACGACGTCGTGCGCAGCGCCCGCGGTGGCCACGTGCAGCCGCTGTTCGGCATCGGCCTCGAGCACAACCTCACCGAACGCATCGTGCCGAACCTCTCCGGCTATCGGGGCATGGGGCCGGTGCGCGTCGGCAACCAGGCCGCCGAGCACTTCCAGCACGATGTCTACGGCAACATCGTGCTCGGCGCATCGCAGGCGTTCTTCGACCACCGCCTCTTCCGGCGCGCCGAGCTTCGCGATTTCATCGAGCTCGAGCACATCGGCGAGCAGGCCTGGCGCGTGCATTCCCAGCCCGATGCCGGCATGTGGGAGCTGCGCACGCGCTCGCGCGTGCACACATCGTCGGCACTGATGTGCTGGGCCGCCTGCGACCGGCTCGCCAAGATCGCTGCGGTGCTCGACCAGCCTGCGCGCGGCGTCCACTGGCGCGCGCGCGCCGACGCAATCCGCGCGGCTATTCATGGCGGCGCCTGGAACGACGAGCGCCAGGCATTCGTCGAGAGCTTCGGCGGCCGGGATCTCGATGCCAGCGTCCTGCTGATGGCCGAGGTGGGCTTCATCGAGCCGGGCGATCCGCGGTTCGTGAGCACCGTCGAGGCGCTCGAAGGCACGCTCTGCGACGGCCCGTTCATGCGCCGCTACGAGGCGCCCGACGACTTCGGACCTCCGGAGACGGCGTTCAACGTCTGCTCCTTCTGGCGCATCGACGCCCTGGCGCGCGTCGGCCGCACCGAGCAGGCGCGCGAGATCTTCGAGGCCTTGCTCGCTCGGCGCAACCACGTGGGTTTGCTCTCGGAGGACCTGCACGTGGCCACCGGAGAGTTGTGGGGAAATTTTCCCCAGACCTATTCGATGGTCGGGATCATCAACGGCGCGGTACGTCTATCGGCGCCGTGGGACACCGTGGTGTAGGGGCCGATCGATGACCGCGACAGGCCCCGCCCCCTATCCACGCCTCGTCGCCGACGTCGGCGGAACGCACGCGCGCTTCGGCTGGGTCGAAAGAGCCGGGGCCGAGGTGACGCAGATCGCGACCTATCGCTGTGCGGAGCACCCTTCGATCGTGGCCTTGCTGGCGAGCGAGCTTCGCTCGCGCGAGCGGCCAGCGCCGGCGGCTTGCGCGATCGCGCTCGCCGGCCCCGTCGACGCGCACGAGGTCGTTACCCTGACGAATCTTGGATGGCGCTGCAGCGCGGCCGATTTGCGCGCGCGCTTTGGCTTCGAGCAAGTGCGCCTTCTGAATGACTTCGGTGCCTTGGCACGAGGCCTCGCGCTGCTGCAGCCTGGCGAGGTGCGAGCGATTGGCGGGCGTCGCGCGCCGATCGCCACGGCGCCTCTCGCGCTGCTCGGACCGGGGACGGGCCTCGGTGTCTCCGGACTGATCAGGCGAGGCGCGAGGCGCGTGTCGCTGGAGGGCGAGGGTGGGCATGCCACACTCGGCGCGGTCGACGCCGTCCCTTCCCGCGTCGTCGAACTGCTGGACGAGTGGTATGGGCATGCCTCGGCCGAGCGTGCCCTGTCCGGTGCCGGGATCGTCAACCTCTATCGTGCCAGCTGTGCCATACATGGGCGGCCTTTCGATGCGCTTTGAGCGGACGACATCACCGCCCGCGGCCTCGAGGGCACCGACCCGAGCTGCGTCGACGCCGGGGAGTGGTTCCTGGCCTTTCTCGGCGGCGTGGCCGGCGACCTCGCGTTGACGCTGGGCGCCCGCGGAGGCGTGTACATCGCTGGCGGCATCGTCGCGCGACTCGGCGACTGGATCGAGCGCTCCGCGTTCCGAGCGTGCTTCGAGGCCAAGGGTCGCCTGCGCGCCTATCTCGAGACGATCCCCACGTGGATGATCGAGGATCCCGTCGCAACGTCGCTGCGTGGGGCGAACGATGCGCTCGATGATGAGCCCCACTGAAATCCGTAAAAATGTCGACGGGATGCAATGCGTCGCGAGTTCGAATCCCGCCGTGCCGACCAGTGAGATCGATGGGTCAGCAGCGATCAGCTGCCGACCCATTTCTGTTTTTCACCTTCCGTCAACAGAATTGGCTGATCCTTTGACAGGTGATGGTCCGCCGAGTCGGCGGGAGACCTTGCCGACGCTGAGCCCCTGCACGAACACCGAGAACACGACGACGCAATAGGTGAGCGCGAGGATCGTCTCCCGCTCGGCACCGGCAGGCAGCGAGAGGGCGAGGGCGACCGAAATGCCGCCCCGCAGGCCACCCCACGTGAGCACGCGCCAAGCACCGGCCGGCAACGCGAAGCCGCGCTGCCACAAGAGGACGGGAAGCCCGACCGAAAGGAAGCGAGCGGCGAGCGTCACGCAGACCGCAGCGACCGCAGCCCATGCGAGGCCCCTGGAGAGCGGTACCAGGACCACTTCGAGGCCGACGAGCACGAACAGCACCGCGTTGAGAACCGAGTCGAGGAGCTCCCAGAACATGTCGACGTGAAGTTGGGTCTTGTCCGACATGGCCGACGCGCGGCCGTGGTTGCCGACGATCAACCCCACGACCACCATCGCGAGGGGGCCGGAGACATGCAGGCGGCTCGCCAGTGCGTAGCCGCCGAGGACCGCAGCGAGCGTGAGCAACACCTCCTCCTGATAGCTGTCGATGCTCTTCAGCATGCGGAAGGTGAGATAGCCGAGGACCAGTCCGAAGGCGATGCCTCCGCCGGCCTCGCGCGCGAGCAGCAGCGCCGCCCCACCGAGCGACGGCGTGCCGTTCGCAGCGGCGATTCCGAGCAGCAGGGTGAAGAGGACGACGCCGAGCCCGTCGTTGAAGAGAGACTCGCCGACGATGACGGTTTCGATGCTCCGCGGCGCGCCGGCTGATTTCAGGATGCCGATGACCGAGATCGGGTCGGTCGGCGAAATGAGGGCACCGAACACCAGGCAGTAGGCGAGCGGCAACTCGATGCCAAGCCAGGGGACCAAGGCCCAGAGCCCGAGCCCGACGACTGCCGTCGAGACGGCCGTGCCCGCCACGGCAAGCGTAGTCACCTGCCAGCGAAAGTCGCGCAAGTGGCCGAGGTCGACCTGCAGGGCGCCGGCGAACAGCAGCACCGACAGCATTCCCTGCATCAGCAGCTGGGAAAAATCGATCGACGACAGCAGCGCCACCTCGTAGTCGTGCAGGCCGCTGATGCCGAGCTTGTCGAGCCCGATGAGCACGAGCGACAGCACCATGGCGATGGCCATGACCCCGATCGTCGTCGGCAGTCGCAGGAAGCGGTGGCTGCAGTAGGCGAGGAGCGCCGTCAGCACGAGGCAGACGACGGCGATGTCGAACATATTTGCTCAGGCCGGCAAACGTGCCGCGGCGGCAACGTCCCGCGGGAAGCCGACGATGTCGTACGTGGCCGAGGCGATGCCGATGTCGGCCCTTTCGAGCGCTTCGACGATGTCGCGGCTCATCGCATCCTTGACGTCGCGTATGCCGTGCGTATGCACGACGAAGCGGATCGTCAGCTCGAGCCAGTTGTCGGTGATGCGGAAGAACACGCGCGGCTCGAGATCGAGCGGCTCGACGCCGAAGCGCTCCTTCA
>JBDTXV010000050.1:0-9528 GCA_040006015.1 Caldimonas sp. | reverse complement strand
TGCCGTCGCTCGTGAAGCAGGCGACGCCGTTGCCGAACTCGTGCGCGTTGACGAGATCGATCGCGGCCGCGAGATCGGGGACGCGCATGCAAGAGAGCACCGGCCCGAAGATCTCCTCGCGGTAGATCTTCATTTCCTTCGTGACGTGGTCGAACAGCGTGCCGCCGGTGAAGAAGCCCTGGTCGTGGCCCGGCACCTTCGTGCCGCGGCCGTCGACGACGAGCTTCGCGCCCTCGTCGACGCCGGCCGCGATATAGCCCTCGACGCGCTCCAGCGCCTGCCGCGTCACGAGCGGCCCCATCTCGGCATCGAGCTCCATGCCGTTCCTGATCTTCAGCGTCCGCGCGCGTTCGGCGAGCTTCGGGACGATCCGGTCCGCGGCATCGCCGACCAGCACTGCGACGCTGATCGCCATGCAGCGCTCACCGGCCGAACCGTAGGCCGCGCCGATCAACGCGTCGACCGCCTGGTCGAGATCGGCGTCGGGCATCACGACCATGTGGTTCTTCGCGCCGCCGAGCGCCTGGATGCGCTTGCCGTGATGCGCGCCGGTTTCGTAGATGTACTGTGCGATCGGCGTCGAGCCGACGAAGCTGACCGCCTTGACGTCGGGATGCGTCAGCAGCGCATCGACCGCGACCTTGTCGCCCTGCACGACGTTGAAGACGCCGTCGGGCAGACCGGCCTGCGTCAGCAACTCGGCCATGAACAGCGACGGCGACGGATCGCGCTCGCTCGGCTTCAGGATGAAGCAGTTGCCGCAGGCGATCGCGACCGGATACATCCACATCGGGACCATCACCGGAAAGTTGAACGGCGTGATGCCGGCGACGACGCCGAGCGGCTGGCGCAAGGTCCAGTTGTCGATCCCGGTCGAGACCTGGTCGGTGAAGTCGCCCTTCAGCAGCTGCGGTATCCCGCACGCGAACTCGACGACGTCGATGCCGCGCGTGACTTCGCCCTGTGCGTCGGTATAGACCTTGCCGTGTTCGGCCGTGATCATCGCGGCGAGCGTGTCGCGGTGCTGCAGCAGCAACTCGAGAAAGCGCTGCATCACACGCGCGCGCCGGATTGGCGGCGTGTCGGCCCAGGCCGGGAAGGCTGCGCGCGCGGCGGCGACCGCGGCGCCGACCTCGTCGACCGACGCCAGCGCGACCTGGCGCGCGACGCTGCCGGTCGCCGGGTTGTAGACCGCCTGGCGTCTGCCGCTCCGGCTGGCGAGCGCGCGTCCGTTGATGAAATGGCCGACCTCGGTGGTCGCGGTGAAGGCTTCGGGAGCGCCCATGTGTGTCTCCGATGATTGAAATGCGGCGCCGGAAACGACGGTGTGCGCGTGTCGCGCAGATCCCCCGGGCCGCTTCGTTATGCTCTCACAGTTCGCATTCCATGACCCCGACAGCCCCCGTCATGCTTCGCCCCGAAATTAGCATCGACAGCCTGCATGCACGCCAGGCCGGCAGCCTGCCCGGTTTGTACGGCGTGCGGGTCACCGAGCTCGCCGAGGGCCGCATTTGCGCGGAGTTCGAGGTGCAGCCGTGGATGTGGGCGCCGAACGGCTACCTGCATGCGGCGACGGTGATCGTGCTGGCCGACACCTGCGCCGGTTACGCGTCGACCGCGCATCTGCCCGAAGGGGCGAAGAACTTCACGACGATCGAGCTGAAGAGCAATTTCCTCGGTACCGCGAAGGACGGGACGATCCGCGCCGAATGCATCGCCGAGCACCTCGGCCGTACGACGCACGTCTGGTCGGTGACCGTATTCGGTCCGTCCGGCAAGAAGCTCGCGCTGTTTCGCTGCACTCAGATGATCCTCTGGTGAGCGCACGCGCCGCGAGAGATCGCGGCGCGTGGCCCGTCACTGCGGCCGGCCGCGCATCGAGGCCGGGTGTCCCGGCAGCTTCAGCGACTTGCCGGTGTCGACGATCCGGTCGCCGTCGACGCGCAGGATCGAGATGTCCTGGTCGATGAAGTTGCCGACGTAGAGGTAGCGGCCATCTTGGCTGAAGACCACGCCTTCGGGCAGCCCGCCGACCTCGACGTCGTTCGTCTTCGTGACGGTCTTGCCGTCGATCCGATCGCGACAACGCTGCCGTTGCGGTTGTAGAAGAACGCGCTCTTCGCGGCGTTGCTGCCGCGCAGCAGCAGCGCGACCGCGATCTTTCCGGCCGGGCTGATCGCCGGTCCTTCCGGTCCGTCGCCGATGACGACCTTATCAAATGACGCGCGGCGGCGTCGCGGCGAGATCGATCACGCTGACGCTGTCGAGGCTCAACACCACGATCGAAAGCCGGTAACGCATCGCGCATGCTTTCGGTTCTGGGGAACGGCAGTCTAGAGAGTGGCGACAATCGGCGCATGACTATTAACCCGCGCCAACCAGCCCGCCGGGCCGGCCTCTCGCCGCGCGGACCGGCCGCCGGCGTGCCCGAGGCGCACGCGGCCAGGCCGCTCGGCGAGGCCGAGGTCGCCGAGTTGCAGGCGTTGCTCGACGCCGTGCCTGCGCCGCTCGAACCGCTCGACGTCGCGATGCTCGACGGTTTTCTCTGCGGCGTGCTGCTGCAACCCGAGCCGGTGCCGACCGCGCGCTGGTTGCGCCATGTCTGCGATGTCGACGGCCGCCCGCTGCCGCCCGGTTTCGATGCGGCCCGGCTCGGCGCCTTGTGCCGGCGTCGCCACGCCGAGCTGGATGAGGCGATCGCGCATCGGCGCTGGTTCGATCCCTGGGTCTTCGAGCTGAACGACGGGGACGAACAGGCGCCGGACAGCGACGCCGGCGCGGACCTCGACGCGGACTTCGAAACCGAATTCGATTCGGATTCCGATTCGGGTTCCGGGTCCGATTCCGACACCGGTTCGGACCGCTACGGTCTGCACGATCGCGGCGACGACGAAAGCGACGCGATCGACGATGCGCCGCCGTCGATCGATGCGGTCTATCCGTGGGTAGCCGGGTTCGCGACTGCGCTCGAGCTCTTTCCGGCGCTGATGCGCTTGTCCGGCGCCGCGCTGAACGCGCCGCTCGCACTGGTCTATCGACACCTGGCAGCCGAGGATCTCGAAGACGCCGAGAGTCTGCTGGCGGAAATCGAGTCGCTCGAGCCGGTTGCCGATCTGGACGACGCGGTCGAGGGGCTGGTTCGTGCGACGCTGCTGCTCGCCGACGTGTCGCGTCCGTCCGCTGCGCCATCGGGAGGACGGGCCCCGAAGACCCGTGCGTCGGGTCGCCGTCCGCCTACTAGATAGTCAGCGGGTCGACGTCGACCGCCCAGCGCAGGATGCGTGCGTCAGCGGCCTTGTTCGCGCGTCGCAGCCCGTGCAGCGCCGGCAGCCACAGCGAGAGGAAACGCTGCAGAGCGGCGCGCGACGGCGACTCGATCAGCATCTGCATCCGCTCGACGTTCGCGATCCGCGCGACCGCCATCGGCACCGGCGCATAGACCGTCACCGCGTCTGCGCCCGGCAGGGCGGCGGCCTCGGCCGCGGCGCCCTCGAGGAAGGTGCGGGCCGCGTCCTGGGATCGCGCCTCGGCACGCAGCATCGCCAGGTGCGACCACGGCGGCAGGCCAGCCGCTTCGCGCTCCTTCAGCTGACTGGCGGCGAAATCGGCGAAATCGTGGCGGGCGAGAGCCTGATAGATCGGATGCGACGGATGCCAGGTCTGGACCCACATTTCGCTGCCTGCGGCTTGCAGCGCGTCGCGCCCGGCCCGCCCCGCGGCCTGCATCAGCAGCGCGAACAGCCGCTCGGGAGCGCGGAAGTCGCTGCTGAACAGCGACGTGTCGGGGTTGATCGCAGCGACCAGCGTGATGCGGCGGAAGTCGTGTCCCTTCGTGACCATCTGCGTGCCGACCAGCACATCGATCTCGCCGGCATGGACCGCGCCGAGCGATGCCTCGAGCGCGCCCTTCGCGCGCGTGCTGTCGGCATCGATCCGCGCGATCCGGGCCGGCCGGTCCGGCGTGCCGAGCAGCGCGCCGAGCTGTTCTTCGAGGCGCTCGGTGCCGCGTCCGATCGGCGCGATGTCGAGGTTGCCGCAATCCGGGCATGCGCGCGGCACGCGGTCGGCGTAGCCGCAGTGATGGCAGCGCAGCGTCCGGTCGAGCTTGTGGAAGACCCGCCAGGCACTGCAGTTCGGACAGCCGCTCTTCCAGCCGCAGTCGGTGCAATGGAGCACCGGTGCATAGCCGCGTCGGTTCAGGAAGACGAGGCTCTGTTCGCCTTTCGCGATGCGCCGATTCAGGGCATCGACGAGGTGCGGAGACAGCGCGGCGCTGCCTCCGGCGGATTTCGGCGCGCGGTTCATGTCGACCAGCCGCACCGCCGGCATCGCGCCGCCGCCGATCCGGTGCGGCAACGCCAGATGGCGATAGCGGCCCTGGCTCGCGCGCTGCCAGGTCTCGAGCGACGGCGTCGCCGAGCCGAGGAGCACCGTCGCGCCTTCGAGCTTGCCGCGGTACACCGCGAGATCGCGCGCCGAATAGCGTGCGCCCTCCTGTTGCTTGTACGACGGGTCGTGCTCCTCGTCGACGACGATCAGGCCGAGTCGCGGCATCGATGCGAACACCGCGAGACGGGTGCCGAGGACGAGATCGGCAAGCCCGAGGTGCGCCGCTAGCCAGTTGCGCAGCCGCCGCGCCGGCGACAGCGCGCTGTGCAGCGAGACGAGACGGCGGCCCGGAAAGCGTTCGGCGAAGCGCGACTCGAGCTGCGGCGTCAGGTTGATCTCCGGCACCAGCACGAGAGCCTGGCGGCCGGCGGCGAGCGTCGCGGCCGCCGCGCGCAGGTAGACCTCGGTCTTGCCGCTGCCGGTCACTCCGTGCAGCAGCGTGGTCGCGCCGGGCTCGCTCGCTGCGATCGACTCGAGCACGGCCGCTTGTTCGTCGCTCAGCGCCGGCCAGTCGGCGTCCTGCGCACTTCCGGCGCCGGCGAGCGCCTTTTCGAGCTTCGCGCGCCGGTTCGTCAGCTGGCCGTTGTCGAGTCGGCGCAATTCCGGCGGCAGTACCGCGAGCGCCAGTTCGCCGATGCTGCGCTGGTAATAGGCGGCCGCGAAGGTCAGGAGGCGGCACCAGTCCAGCGTGAGCGGCGGCAAGGCGGTCAACGCTTCGATGACGGGACGAACCTCGTCCGGAACCTCGCCTGCTTGCCGCGCCCAGACGATGCCGGCGACCTCGCGCTTGCCGAACGGCACGCGGACAATCGTGCCTGGCGCAAGCGGGGACTCACTCGAATACGTGAGCGGCTCGATCAGCCCGGTGTGCTGAGGGGCATCGACGGCGATTCCGAGCAAGCTGGATCCCGCTGCCAAAACCCCGGCTGTCATGCGCTCCTAGACCTAGAACTCGATCGAAATAGCGGCGCTAACTCGATGAATATCAAGGAATTTCCAGTCTTTCCACCGTCTCTGTGGAAAACTTTGTGCAAAACTCGTCCGGCCGGCTCGGAAACGCTTGATTGGCGTAGGGTTCGGGTCCGCTGCCCGCTTTCGAAGCAATTCGCCGCAGTCAATGAAATCAACAACTTAGCTGCACTCGTCAAAGATGCGCTGCTGCAGCGCGGCAAGATTCTCGTAGGAAGAGTCCGATGACGTTTTTGGGGATAAGTCAAGGCCTGAGCGTCCACTGACCGGGAAAAAGCCGCGCCTGTCGAGCGTGATCAAAATCACGCGATGTCGGGTCGGCGCAGGGTCGACGAAAGCTCGTGGACCGAATCGACCAGCGCCGCGACATGGTCCGGCGACGTGTGCTGGCTGACGCCATGCCCCAGGTTGAAGACGTGGCCGTCGAGACCGCCGGCGGCCGCGATGCTTCGTAGCGTCTTCTCGACTTCGCCGCGGATGCGGTCAGGAGGCGCGAACAGCACGTTCGGGTCGAGGTTGCCTTGCAATGCGACGCCAGGACCGACGCGCCTGCGCGCGCTGCCGAGATTCATCGTCCAGTCGACGCCGATCACGTCGGGCCGGAGCGCCGCGATCTGTTCGAGCCACGGACCGCCGCCCTTCGTGAAGACGATGCAAGGCACGCGGCGGCCTTCGTGTTCGCGTATCAATTGCTGAAGCACGCGATTGGTGTAGGCGAGGCTGAAGTCCTGGAATGCCCCGTCGGCGAGGACTCCGCCCCAGCTGTCGAAGATCATCACCGCTTGCGCGCCGGCTTCGATCTGCGCGTTCAGATAGAGCGCGACCGCATCGGCATTGATTTCGAGAACGCGATGGAGCAGATCGGGGCGGCTGTAGAGCAAGGTTTTGACGAGCCGGTAGTCGTCCGACCCAGAGCCTTCGACCATGTAGCACGCCAGCGTCCACGGGCTGCCCGCGAATCCGATCAACGGCACGCGGCCGCGCAGCGCGAGCCGGATCGATGCGACCGCGTCGAACACATAACGCAGGCGGGCCATGTCCGGCACCGCGAGGCGGGCGACGTCGGCCTCGGTACGAAGCGGGTTCGCGAAGCGCGGACCTTCGCCTTCGGCGAAGCTCAGGCCGAGGCCCATCGCATCGGGCACTGTCAGGATGTCGCTGAACAGGATCGCGGCATCGAGCCGGAAACGCTCCAGCGGCTGCAGCGTGACCTCGGTCGCTAGCCCCGGATTCGTCGCGAGGCCCATGAAGCTGCCGGCGCTTGCGCGGATCGCTTTGTATTCGGGCAGGTAGCGACCGGCCTGGCGCATCAGCCAGACCGGCGTGTACTCGGTCGTCTGGCTCAGGCAGGCGCGCAGGAACGTGTCGTTTTGCAGAGGCGCGTACATCGCGCATTGTCGCAAACCGGGTCAACGGGCCCTGATAATCGCGTCTGCCATCGGAGGGCCCAATGCTCGCGAACGATATCCTGCACACGATCGGAAACACGCCGCACATCCGCATCAATCGGCTGTTCGGAACCGCTCACACCGTCTACATCAAGAGCGAGCGATCGAACCCGGGCGGCTCGATCAAGGACCGCATTGCCGCCGCGATGGTCGAGGCGGCCGAGGCCGCCGGCGCGCTCGGTCCGGGCAGCACGATCATCGAGCCGACTTCGGGCAATACCGGCGTCGGCCTCGCGATGGTCGCTGCCGTCAAAGGCTACAAGCTGATCCTCGTGATGCCCGACAGCATGAGCGTCGAGCGGCGTCGGCTGATGCTCGCGTACGGCGCGACGTTCGTGCTGACGCCGCGTGAGAAGGGCATGAACGGCGCGATCGCGAAGGCCGCCGAACTGATCGCGGCAACACCCCGATCGTGGATGCCGCAGCAGTTCGAGAACCAGGCCAATATCGATGTCCATGTCCGCTCGACCGCGCAGGAGATCGCTGCCGATTTTCCGAGCGGCGTCGACGCGCTGATCACCGGTGTCGGCACCGGCGGACACATCACCGGTTGCGCGCAGGCGTTGAAGGCCATGTGGCCGAAGCTGAAGGTCTACGCGGTCGAGCCGAGCGCGTCGCCGGTGATCAGCGGCGGCAAGCCGAGTCCGCACCCGATCCAGGGCATCGGCGCCGGCTTCATTCCGAAGAACCTGCATACCGATTTGCTCGATGGCGTGATCCAGGTCGAAGCCGAGGCGGCGCGCGAAATGGCACGCCGATCCGCCCGCGAGGAAGGCATCCTGGTCGGCATTTCGTCGGGTGCGACGCTTGCGGCGATCGCGCAGAAGCTGCCTGAATTGCCGCCAGGAGCGACGGTGCTCGGATTCAACTACGACACCGGCGAACGCTATCTGTCGATCGACGGCTTTCTGCCGGCGGAGTGAATACCGCGGCACGCGGCGACGCGCGAACTCGATTCGCGTCCGGCGCCGCGACGTCGGCGCCCCGCCGCACACCAGCGACGTCAGTGACCGTGGCCGCGCAGGCGGCCGATGATGCGGACCGCTTCGTCGGGCGCGAAGAAAAACGGATAGAAGGAGCGCTCGCCTTCGCCCGAACTGCGGCGGCCGCCGAGGCGTGCGATTTCGGTCGCGCAATGCTCGAGATCGAGACGCAGCAGCACCGCCGGCGCGTTCACTTCGGGGTCGAGGCGTTGCTCGGCGGCTCGCTTGAAGCCGAGCATGCGCTGATAGAAGCGCACGTGACGCGGATTGACCTCGATCAACACGTCGGTGCACTGATGCAGATTGATCACGTACATGCAGGCGACGTGGAAGATCGCACCGAGCACCGCGTGCGAACGGACCGATTCGTCGACTGCCAGCTTCGTGAATTCGCAGAGCTTGCGGCCCTCGTCGCGCAGGGCCTGAATCTCGTCGGGATAGAGCCGGGCGACATACATGCCCTGCGGGGAATCGAGCCCGGCGGTGATCGTCGCGACGGTCGTGTCCTCGACACAGGCCGAGAGCGTGACGCGCCCGCATGGATCGCATTCGAGCGGACTCGTCGAATAGCCGCGCCATGCATAGCGGCGCTGGATCAGCGAACTGGCCCGATTGCGCCAGCTGGAGTTATTGGCGACGCGGATCTTGAATTCGTTCTGGAATTCGTCTTCGGATTCCGCGATGTCGTCAACGATGTCGGAAGGAGTCCAGCGCGCGATGGCCTCGCTGGCGTGACGGAAGTCGGCGTGCGTAACGCCGGGGTTGCGGGCAGTCGGCGCCGCAGCCAGGTTCTGTGACATTAAATCTCCCTCGGGGCTGCCGCGAATCGGCAGTCACGTAACGGTGGGTTTCGGACGGATCGGCCGGCCAGCCTCGCGTTTTCGAACTGCAGGGTTGTAACCCCTACGTCTTCCGATTTGTTTGCTTCTGCAGCGAAATTACGCATCGTTACTGCCAAAACTGCTCCTCGACACTTTGCCTGTCGAATGCAGAATCCGCGCCAGAAGTGGGCGGGATACGGTGCTCTAAGATCGGCCGCGCACTTGCCTCCGAGCCTTCTGATCGCCCCATGACATTTACCTACGCGCAAGCCTTCGATCGCAATATCGGCTGGGTCACGGAAGCGGAGCAACAGACGCTGCGCGGGAAACGGGTGGCCATTGCCGGCCTCGGCGGCGTCGGCGGCGCGCACCTGCTGACGCTGACGCGGCTCGGCATCGGCCGCTTCAATCTCGCCGATTTCGATCACTTCGAAATTCACAACTTCAATCGGCAGGTCGGCGCGAACATGCATTCGATCGGCCGCGCCAAGGTCGACGTGATGGCGGAGATGGCGGCGGCCATCAATCCCGAATTGGACGTGCGCCGCTTCGCCGACGGCGTCCATGCCGGCAACGTCGAGCGCTTCCTCGAGGGGGTCGATCTGTATGTCGACGGGCTCGATTTCTTCGTGCTCGACGAGCGCCAAAGAGTCTTCGACCTGTGCGCCGCGCGCGGCATTCCGGCGATTACCGCGGCCCCCCTCGGGATGGGCGCGGCGCTGTTGGTCTTTCTGCCCGGTCGGATGAGCTTCGAGCAGTATTTCCGGATGGGCGGCGCGTCGGCTTCCGAGAAAGCGGCAAGGTTTCTCGTCGGCCTGTCTCCTTCGATGCTGCAGATGGGCTACCTCGTCGATCCGTCGCGAGTCGACCTCGCCGCGCGCAAGGGCCCGTCGACGCCGATGGCCTGCGATCTCTGCG
>JBDTXV010000049.1:0-9571 GCA_040006015.1 Caldimonas sp. | reverse complement strand
TGCAGGGCATCCTGCAGCGCTACAAGGAACTGCGCGACATCATCGCGATTCTCGGGATGGACGAACTGGCGCCGGAAGACAAGCTCGCGGTCTCCCGCGCGCGCAAGATTCAGCGCTTCCTGAGTCAGCCGTTCTTCGTCGCGCAGGTGTTCACCGGCAGCGAAGGCAAGTACGTGCCGCTGAAGGAAACGATTCGCGGCTTCAAGATGATCGTCTCCGGCGAATGCGACTCGCTGCCCGAGCAGGCCTTCTACATGGTCGGCACGATCGACGAGGCGTTCGAGAAGGCCAAGAAGGTCCAGTAAGCGCGGCCCTTCATACACGCCCAAGGATTCCCAGCATGGCAGCAACCCTCCAGGTCGACGTCGTCTCCGCCGAAGGCAGCATCTTTTCCGGCGCAGCGCAGTTCGTCGCGCTTCCCGGCGAGAGCGGCGAGCTCGGTATCCTGCCGCGCCACACGCCGCTGATCACGCGTATCAAGCCGGGCGCGGTACGGATCAAGCGCGCCGACAACGGCGACGAGGAGTTCGTGTTCGTCGCCGGCGGCATTCTCGAAGTCCAGCCGGGCAGCGTCACGGTGCTCGCCGATACCGCGATCCGCGGCAAGGATCTCGACGAAGCGAAGGCGACCGAAGCGAAGCGCCTCGCCGAAGACGCAATGAAGAACGCGAAGAGCGACATCGATTTCGCGAAGGCGCAGGGCGAGTTCGCCGCGATGGCGGCGCAGATCGCGGCATTGCGCAAATTCCGCCGGAAGTGAGTCCGGCCCTCCAGAAAACGACCCGCCCGGCGCAGGCCCGGCGGGTTTTGTTTTGATGCGACGATGCTGATCGACCTGCTGTTGCGCAACTGGCTGACCTTGCACGGTCTCATCGTGCTGTTCGGCCTCGGCATCTACGTGATGGCGTCGCGCGCGCTCTATCAGCGCCGTCATCCGTCGGCCGCGATCGCCTGGGTCGTGATGCTGACGCTGCTGCCGTACGTCGCGCTGCCGCTCTACTTCATGTTCGGCAGCCGCAAGGTGCGCAGCGGCCCGCGCCTGTCATTCCCCGAAGCGACGATCGTGCGCTCGAACGGCGCCGACGACCTCGCCGCATGGTCGCGCCGCCTCGGCGGCGCGATGGGGCTGCCGAACGCATCGGGCTACGCCGGGCTGCGCATCCACGCCGACGGCAGCGAGGCGCTCGCGGCGCTGCGCGAGCTGATCCTCGGTGCCCGCAGCCACATCGACCTGTGCACGTTCCTGCTCGCCCGCGACGCGCTCGGCCGCGAGATCGGCGAGCTCTTGATGCAGCGCGCGCGCGACGGCGTCCGCGTGCGCGTTTTGCTCGACGGCTTCGGCGTCTGGCTCGGCGGCCATTTCGATCTCGGCTCGCTGCGCGCGGCCGGCATCGAGGTCGTCAAGTTCGTGCCCGCGCTGAAGTCGGCGGTGCGCGGCCTGAACCTGCGCAACCATCGCAAGATGCTGCTTGCCGACGGCGAGCGCTTCTGGGCCGGCGGCCGCAACATCGCGTCGGAGTATTTCGAAGGCGACGCGGCGCGCGGATTGGCGCCGTGGCACGACCTCAGCTACGACGTCGGCGGACCGCTCGCGCAGCGCGCGCAGCAGCGCTTCGACCTTGACTGGAACTACGCCGCGCACCTGCCGTCGCCGGCGCCGGCGCGCGACGACGGCGACGGCGACAACGGGCGCGACGACGGCGCGCTCGCGCAGCTGATCCCGAGCGGGCCGGACCAGATCGACGACACGGTCCAGGCGCTGCTCGTCTCGGGCGCGTTCATGGCGCGCGAGCGCATCCTCGCGGTGACGCCGTACTTCGTCCCCGATGCGACGTTGCTGATGGCGCTGAGCCTCGCGGCGCGGCGCGGCATCGCGGTCGACCTCGTGCTGCCGGCGCGTTCGAATCATCGCCTCGCCGATGTCGCGCGCAATCGGCCGCTGCGCGATCTCGAGCGCGCCGGCGCGCGCGTCTGGTTCACCGCCCACATGGTCCATGCGAAGGCGGTCGTGATCGACGACGGCTTCGCACTGGCCGGCTCGGCGAACCTCGATGCGCGCAGCCTGTTTCTGAACTACGAGCTGATGGTCGCGTTCTACCGGCCCGACGACGTCGCCCGCTTCGCGGCATGGATCGACGGCGAGCGCCGCCTCGCGGCGGCGTACCGCGCGAAGCCGCCGGGCTTCGTCCGCGATCTGGCCGAGGGCCTGGTGCTGTGGCTCGCGTTCCAGCTTTGACGGCGCTCGGCCGCCGAGCCGCGGGGGGGCGATCGATAGGCTGCGCAACCGCCGCGCCGTCGCGCTGCCGTCAGCGGTCGCTGATCGCGCGAACCGCTGATCCGCGACGCCGGCGCTGCGCTGCGGCGAGCGCGAGCAGTCCGGCGAGCATCAGTGCCCAGGTCTCCGGCTCCGGGACCGGCGCCAGCGCGACCGGCGGCGGCGCGTCGGACTCGAGCTTCGGCACGGTGCTCGCGGCATGGACGAGGATCGTCTCGGCCGGGCTCGAAGCAGGCGACTCGCCGCTGCCGCCGAAGCCCGCCGGCGCGAAGGCCGTGCCGGCCGGGAAGAGTCCGGCCGGCGACGACGTCGCGTAGCCCGGCGTGGAGTCGAGCGCCAGCGGAACCCCGTCGCCGACGCCGAGCGGGCCGGCCCGCTGCAGTTCGGTCGCTTCGGCCAATGGGCCGGCTTCGTCGGGTCCGGCGACGCGTTCGTTGCCGACGGCTGCACGCGAGATGCGACTGACGTTGCGGCACACGGTCGGCACGAGGAGGCAGTGTCCGCTCTCGCAATAGACGAGGCCGCGCTCCTGCATCGCGGCGGTCCACGCCGCGCGGCTGACGGAACGGCAGACCTGCTGCGTGCCGAAGTGCATGTCGCTGATCGTGTTGGCGTACGTGCCTTTGCCGGTGATGCTGTCGCGCCGGATGCTGACGATGTCGTCGTAGTCGCGCTTCGCCATCCGCGCCTGCAGGCGCGCCCGCACGTCCGGCGGGATGTCACGATAGCGGTCGACGGCGGCGACGACGTCGCCGATGAACGGGTTGTGACCGGGCCGGTCCCATGAGCAGGCCTCGATCGTCGTCGTCGGGGGCCCAGAAGCCGGCCGTGCGTTCGCAAGACCGCACGCGCCGATCGATGCGAGCGCGAACAATGCGGCGCGCATCGGTTTCGTGAAGGTCGCTGCGATCGAAGACATGACGGCAATGTAGAAGTTGCGCGGTCCGATTTGCACCCGCGTTCGCGGTGCTTCCCCCTCGGATGCAGGGGACCCGTTCGTGAACAAGTTCTCACGGTCGTGATATCGCGCGCCGGTCGATCACGCGCGCCGAGCGGAGTGGCGCATTCCGCACGCGCCGGATCCGCGCCGCCTTCGCATGATCGGCTGTGCCCACGAAAAGAACGTCCCGATCACCGCCCCGCGGCTGGCCCGCGCTCGCCCTCGGTGCCTTGCTGGTCGCGGGCGCATGCTTCTCGGGCAGTGCCCGTCCCGCTGCGACGCGTTGCGGCGCGATCGCGTCGCCCGAAGAGGTGCAGCGCCAATTGAACGAGATTCGCCATCGCGGCGCGATCTGCCATCGCGCCGCCGGACTGTCGGTCGGGGCGCCGCTGCAATGGAGCGCGCCGCTCGCCGCGGTCGCGCAGGCACAGGCGCAGGACATGGCCCGGCTCGAGCAGATGGGCCACCTCGACGGCCAGCACCGCGGCCTTGCCGAGCGCCTCGGCGCGTTGGGCTATCGCTTCCGCGCTGCGGTCGAGAACGTCGCGGTCGGCTATGTCTCGCTCGACGCGGTCGTCGAGGCCTGGATCGACAGCGAAGGGCACTGCGACAACCTGATGAACACCACGGTGCTCGAATTCGGCCTCGCCTGCAGCGACGGCGCTGCCGGCGGCGGCGCGGGCCGCTACTGGACCCTGGTGCTCGGCGCGCCGTCGCGACCGCGCTGAGCCGCGGACGGCGCCGACCCTCCGGGCGGCGGGCTTGCCTAGCGCAGCGCCGGTGCAACCAGAGAGGTACTGGCCGAGAACGGCACGCTCAGAATCTCGTCGCCGACTCCCGAGACGACACGGAGCATCTCCGGTCGCACGCTGGCGCTGTAGCTGTCGCCGTCGTGGAAGACGAGCAGTTCGACCGCGCCGGACAGCCACACCGCCTCGTTCAACGCGCTGCATCGATCCATCTCCCAGCGCAGCGTGAACGCAGTCGGCGGCACCCGGGCGCCGGCCACGAGCGGCTTGCCATCGACGCTGACCCGTGCGCCCGCGCAGTCGAGCGCGATCGACGACGTCGTCACGAACCACGGATCGACCCAGCGTGGCGGTGTGTCGTCGTCGAGCAATGGAATCAAAAGGGCGTTCAGCAGGAAGCCCTTGAACTCGGCGATCGTCAGACCGCGGGGGCCATCGGCCGCGCCGCCCAATGCAGGAGCGCGCGTCATCGCAACGGCAGGGGCGACGGCCGGTTGCCGCGTGCAGCCTGTCAACACGGCCAGTGCGACGAGCGGCGCGACGATTGCCGCACGGCAACCCTCGTCGACATGCCGCTGCCGCGCAGAGCGAGCCGGCGGCGCCACCTCAATAAGCCGCAGTCGCGAGGGGTGCGGGATCGGGAGAGGCCTCGATCGCCGACCAGTCGACTTCATTGGCGAACTGCCGCGGCGCCGACATCGTCAGCGGCGTCGCCGGGCTCGCCGCTTGTGGCTTCGGCGACGACGATGCCGGCGGCACTACGGCGAGCAGCGCCGCGAGCAGAGTCGCTCCGGCGATCGCAACGGCGCCGACTGTCCGCGTGATGCGGAGGCGCTGCGGCGTGCCGACCATTGCCGTTTGCCGAGGCGCTGATTCGAGAACGGATTGCATGAGCGTTCCTTTCTGCGGCGCCGTCGTTCACCGGGCGGAATCGCGGAGAGCCGACGCCATGCTCCCGATCCCGTTTTTCGAGGCCGGCGGCTGCAGATCAAGGAGCCAGCGCGGACCGGTGGCCGACGCCGCGATCTGCCACCGCAGGCGCTGCTCCGCTCGCGCCGCCAGCGCGACGCGGTACAGCGGCAGCCCATGCCGATGCATCAGCAACGCGATGCGCGCGGCCTCGGCGTCGTCGCGATCGGCCAGAGCGGAAAAGGCGGCGTACGCGGCCTCCCAACGGCCTTGCTGATAGGCCTCGCGTGCCGCGTCGAATCCGGCCGACGCGATCTCGATCGCATGCGCGGGCGCAGCGCCCGGCAAGGCCAGCGCGAGCAGCATGGCCGGTCCGACGACGTCGCGCAGCCTCGAGGCACGCCGGGCGGCGCACTTGTGCGGTACGTGATTCGAGCGCTCCATCGTCTGTCCATGCGTACTTGTTGACGCAGACTTTAGGCACCGCGCCTGCCGCGCACATCTGCCCGATGGGGCAATGCGACGCCGATGCGGCATACGCCGCGAGGCATACGCAACAGTAGGGATCAGTTGCGCAGCAGGCCGAGCTCGCGTGCCCGGATGACGGCTTCGGTGCGGTTGCTCGCGCCGAGCGTGCGCAGGATCGCCGCGATGTGGATCTTCACGGTGCCTTCGGTCAGGCCGAGATCACGTGCGATCAGCTTGTTCGGGCGGCCTTGCAGCAGACAGGCCAGCACATCGAACTGGCGCGGCGTCAGACCGGTGTCGCTGCCGTTGCCATTGCCGCTCGCATGCGAAGACCACGCTCCGGATGCCGTGGCGGACGCGCCTGCGCCGCCGAGCACTTGTGCCGGCACGTAGACGCCGCCGGCCTGCACCAGGCGAATCGCCTGCAGCACGACGTCGCGCGACTCGGTCTTCGGGATGAATCCGGAGACGCCGGTAGAGAGCACATTGCGGATCGTCGTCACATCGTCCTGTGCCGACGCGACGATCAGCACCAGTGTCGGAAACTCGCTGCGCAACGTGCGCAGGCCGCTGATGCCGTGCATGCCCGGCATGTTGAGATCGACCAGCGCGAGGTCCAGGTCGTGCTCGGCGGCAAGGGTTCGCAGCTCCGCGCAGTCGGACGCTTCGAAAACCTGGACTTGAGCATCGAGCGACGCCACGGTGCGCGCGAGCGCATCGCGCACCAGCGGATGGTCGTCGGCGACGAGAATCTTCACGTTGCCAGACTCCCGAGCTCGGCACGGTCCGACATCGCCGCGACCGACTGCAGCCAGCTGCGCAGTCGCGCCGCCGGAACCGGCTTCGACAGCCAGTCGTGCCCGCTCGCATGCAACGCCGCAATCGCATGCGGTGCCGAGTCACCGCTGACGAGCAACGCGGGGATCTGCGCACCCCAGACTCGTTGCAGATGCGCGATCTCGTCGACGCCGGTGCGCTCGCGACGCAGGCGGTAGTCGGCGATGATGGCCTGCGGCGCGGAGATTCCGATCGCGCGAACGCGCGCGACGATCTCGTCGGACTCGGCGCCGTCGCAGGTCACGCAACCCCAGTGCGCGAGCAGCGTTCGCATGCTGTGTCGCACTTCAAGGTCGTCTTCGAGCACCGCGACCACCATCCCGGCGATCGAACCCGGGCGGCGTGTCTCGACCGGATCGTGCAGCGGCGTCGTCGTCGCCTGCACATCGAGCGCGAAGCGCGTGCCGCGGCCGGACACCGAGCTCAGAGTCAGTTCGACCTGCATCAGACCGGCCAGGCGGCGCACGATCGCGAGCCCGAGACCGAGACCATTCGCGCGGTCGCGCTCGGGGTTGCCGATCTGATAGAACTCTTCGAACACGCGCTCCTGCTCATGGGCGGCGATGCCGATGCCGCTGTCCCAGACCTCGAGGCGCCAGCCTTTAGTCGCTCCGCCGCGCAGGCGCAGACTGACCAGCACGCCGCCACGCTGCGTGTACTTGATCGCGTTGCCGATCAGATTGCGCAGGATGCGTTCGAGCAGTACCGAATCGGCTAGCGCACGCCATTGCGGCGGATGCCGGCCGACATGCAGACGCAGGCGCAGACGCCGGTCGCGCGCATGCGGCGCGAATTCCTCGATCAGACGGTTCAGCAGCGGCACCGGTTCGAACGGTTCGGCATGCGTCGTCACCGCGCCTGCATCCATTCGCGAGATGTCGAGCAGCGTGCCGAACATCGATTCCATCGCAGCGACAGATGCGCTCATGCGCCGGGCGAGCAACTGCTGCTTCGTCGTCAGATCCTCGATCTCGAACGCGGCGAGATAGAGGCCGAGCGCGTGGATCGGCTGGCGCAGGTCGTGGCTCGCTGCGGCGAGGAAGGTCGACTTCGCGCGGTTCGCGGCCTCGGCCAAGTCGCGCGCCTGCCGCATCTGCTCCATCGCGGCGACCAACTCCTCGCTCTTGCGCGCGACCCGGCTCTCGAGCTCGGTGTTGAGAAGCTCGAGCTCGCGCGTCGCCAGCACGAAGCGGTCGATCAGGATCCAGCCGACGAGCAGCAGGAACATCAGCCCCGCATACGGCGTCAGGAACGCGGGGTTGTTGTCGTCGCCGAAGTCGGTCAGCCAGTCGCGCAGACCGAAGGCGACCGAGGCCAGGCCGGCCGCCGTCAACATCACGCTGTCGATGTTGCGCTTGCGCCAGGCATAGCGCGCGACCGCGGCGAGGCCGACCGATGCGAGCAGCACGAGGCCGAAGCGCCAGGCGATGAAAAAGTTGTCCCCGATTCCGCCCGCGGAGGCCGCATACAGCGCGACCGGGGCGAATGCCGACAGGAGCCACAGGCTTCGATCGAAGCGCGGCCAGCGCCAGCCCGCGAAACGCACGCAGAAGATCACCAGCATTGCGACGAAGAAGGTGTACAGCGTGGTCCACCAGATGCTGCGGTGCATGCCGTGCAGCACCGCGGTCGGCCAGACGGTCCATGCCGTATGTGCAGCCCAGCACAGCGCGGCGATCCCGAAATAGCCGTAGATCGGCTCGGAGCGCCGGCGCAGCCACAGCACCAGCACGAAGAGCGCCAGGCAGCCGACCGTCATCGCGACGAGCAGCGGACCGATGACGCCGAGCATGATCTTGCGGATGTGCAGCGGCGACAGCATCGTCGTCGGCCCGATCCAGATTCGCGACACGTTGACGCTCTCCTGTCCGGCCGCGACGACTTCGACCCGGTTCGGTCCGGCGGCGACGAACTCGTCGGGAATCCGGATCAGCCGGATCGCATTGACACTGCGCGGCGCCGGTTGCTCGGCGTGGCGCAGTTCGTCTTCGATCACATGGCCGTTGACCGAGATCCGCGCCGGCGCGCGAAGGCCGGGGAAGTACAGAGCCTGTGCATGCGGCTTCTCGGCGCCGAGGTCGGCGACCATCCGGTAGCGGACCTGTTGCGGCGTCGCGGCTCGGGTCGGGAAGGGATAGAAATCCGGCAGCGGCGCGGTCGACTCGGTGCCGTCCGGCAATGTGCGCTCGGCCGTTCGGAACTCGACCTTCGGCGCATTCGGACTGTGGGCTTCGGCCCACAGAGCAAAGGCCGCGGCAACGAGCGCGAGCAGCGCGGTCAACACGGGTAGCACGAGGCGCGCGAAGCGCGTGTCCGACGAACGCCATGCCGCTGGCGCCGGCTCTACGACTTCGATCCTGACTGCCGCTCCGGCTCGCATGCTTCGTGCTCCGCTGCTCGCGCATTCGACAACGAAAGGGCGCGCGGCGCAACCGCATCGATGCGCTCGTTGCGCCGTGCCGTCGGAGTCGTCCGCAAGCATGAGGAGCCGGTCGACCGGTTGCGGCCCGGTGCGGCGGCTGCCGATCGCATCGGCCGGATGCATCGCGGAGCGGCGACGGCCCTGCTGCCGCGCTCAGCCCAGGCTGCGCAGCGCGGCCTCGACGATCGCCGCGGCGTCGACCTCGAAATGGGCGCGCAGCGCCGCGCGCGTGTCGCTGCGGCCGAAGCCGTCGGTGCCGAGCGTGACGATCCGACGCCCGGCCGGCAGGAACGCGCGGATCTGCTCCGGCACCGCGCGGACGTAGTCGGTCGCGATCACGATCGGACCCGCGGTCGGCGCGAGCTGTGCGGTGACGTAGGCATCGATCGACGCCGCTGCGCCGTGGCGCCAGGCCCGCTCGGCCGCGATGCCGTCGCGCGCGAGCTCGCTGAAGCTCGTCACGCTCCAGACATCGGAACCGATGCCGTGCGCCGACTCGAGCGTGCGCGCCGCCTTCTGCACCTCGCCGAGGATCGCGCCGGCGCCGAGCAGCTGCACGGCCTGCGCCGCATCGAGCGCCGACGCGCGCAAGCGGTACAGGCCGCGGATCACGCCGTCGTGCGCGGCGGCCGGCAGCGACGGCTGCGCGACGGTCTCGTTCATCGCGGTGACGTAATAGAAGACGTCGCGCTGCTCCTCGAGCATCTCGCGCATCCCGCGGTCGATGATCACCGCGAGCTCGCCGGCATGCGACGGGTCGTAGGCCCTGCAGTTCGGCACCGTCGCGGCGACCAGGTGGCTCGAGCCGTCCTGGTGCTGCAGCCCTTCACCGCCGAGAGTGGTGCGGCCCGCGGTCGCGCCGATCAGGAAGCCGCGCGCGCGCTGGTCGGCCGCGGCCCAGATCAGGTCGCCGACGCGCTGGAAGCCGAACATGCTGTAGTAGATGTAGAACGGCAGCATCGGCAGACCGT
>JBDTXV010000048.1:0-9642 GCA_040006015.1 Caldimonas sp. | reverse complement strand
GGACGATGGGCTACTACGACGGTTCGCAGTTCAAGCTCTGGCAATGGGCGCGCGAATACACGCTCGCCGACCGC
Source organism: Caldimonas sp. (assembly GCA_040006015.1). Lineage (GTDB taxonomy): Bacteria > Pseudomonadota > Gammaproteobacteria > Burkholderiales > Burkholderiaceae_C > Schlegelella_A. The sequence goes on along the minus strand of JBDTXV010000048.1, from coordinate 9,568 downwards.
TTCTTCATGGGCGCGTTCGGCGGCTCGTACCTGAACCACCACTACCTGATTTGCGCCTGCGCGCCGCGCCACGATGCGGCCCCCGCAGCGATGCGCGCGCGCCTCGATGCTGACGGCCGGCTGACGAAGCGGCCCGGTTCGCCGTCGGCGAACGACGGTGCGGTGCAGGTCTTCAGCAGCGGCGGCGGGCAGGTCACGCCCGACGGCCTGTCGGTCAACACGACGCAGCCGGCGTACCAGCCGAGCGCGGTACCGCCGGCCGAAGGCGGCGCGCTCGCGCTCGCGAATCCGGCCGGCGCGCCCGCGTATGGTCAGCCGGCGCCGCCGCAAACCGCGAAGACGATCGGCGACACGCTGTCGGCGAAGGGCATCGACTGGGCCTGGTACGCCGGCGGCTGGAACCAGGCCAGCGCCGACGGCCAGCAGCCGCCTTCGGTCAAGCGCAAGATCATCTACACGCGCGACGACGGCAGCCCGATATTCCAGCCGCACCACCAGCCGTTCAACTACTACGCCCGTTTCGCGCCCGGCACACCGGACCGCGCCGAGCATCTGAAGGACGGCGACGATCTGCTGCAGGACATCGCGTTCGGACGCCTGCCCGCGGTGACGTTCTACAAGCCCGCCGGCCGCTACACGCAGCACCCGTCGTACACCGACGTGAAGAGCGGCGACGAGCACATGGCCGACATCCTGGAGCGGCTGCGCGCGAGCCCGCAATGGAAAGACATGCTGGTCGTGCTGACCTACGACGAGAACGGCGGCTACTGGGACCACGTCGCGCCGCCGGCCGGGCCCGGCTGGGGCGACCGGCTCGGACCCGGCACGCGCATCCCGACGTTGATCATCGGACCCGGCGTCAAGCACGGATACGTCGACCACACGACCTACGACACCGCGTCGATCCTGAAATTCATCACGCGCCGCTTCGGGCTCGAGCCGCTGCCCGGCGTGCGCGCGAACATCGGCGACTTGAGCGCGGCGCTCGCGCGCTGAGCCGCATCGCGACGGAACCGAATTCGCGCTACGGCTGCGCACGCACAAGCCCGAAGCGCTGTTGCGTCAGCCTCTTGCCGTGGGGTCGTCGCGCGCGAGCAGCATCGCGTCGCCGTAACTGAAAAAGCGATAGCGCGACGCGATCGCGTGGCGGTAGAGCGCCATCACGCGCGCGTGGCCGGCGAACGCGCTCACCAGCATCATCAGCGTGCTCTTCGGCAGGTGAAAGTTCGTGATCAGCAGGTCGACGATACGGAACGCGAATCCGGGCGTGATGAAGATGTCGGTCTCGCCGCTGCACGCCCGCAGCGGCGTAGACCGTTCGCTTCGATCCGACGCGGAATCGTCCGCTGACGGCGTTGCCGCGGCGGCGCCGGCCGCATCGCGCGCCGCCGCTTCGAGCGCGCGCAGCGTCGTCGTGCCGACCGCGACGATCCTGCCGCCGGCGGCGCGCGTCGCCGCGATCGCGGCGACCGTCGCCTGCGGGATATCGAAGCGCTCGGAGTGCATCCGGTGGCCGGCGAGATCGTCGCTGCGCACCGGCTGGAACGTGCCGGCGCCGACGTGCAGCGTCACGCGCGCGAGCCCGATCCGGCGCGCACGCAGGCGCTCGAGCAGGTCCGCATCGAAATGCAGCGCCGCGGTCGGCGCCGCGACCGCGCCGGGGCGATCCGCGAAGACGGTCTGGTAGCGCCGCGCGTCGTCGGCATCGGGACGATGCGTGATGTACGGCGGCAGCGGCACCTGGCCGTGGCGCTCGAGCAGCGCGTGCGGCTCGTCGGGAAAGCGCAGCCGGAAGAGGGCGCCTTCGGCGCTGTCTGCGGCGCCGCCGCGGCCGAGCACCTCGACATCGAACGCATCGGCGAAGCGCAGCACGCTGCCGGCGCGCGGCGGCTTGCTCGCGCGCAGATGGGCGAGCGCCTCGTGGCCCGGCAACACGCGCTCGACCAGCGCTTCGACCGCGCCGCCGCTGGCCTTGGTTCCGATGAGCCGCGCACGGATCACGCGCGTGTCGTTGACGACGAGCAGGTCGCCGGCGCCGAGCAGCTCGGGCAGATCGCGAAAGACGCGGTCGACGATTCCGGCGCCGGTCGCATCGAGCAGGCGCGACGCGCTGCGTTCTTCGGTCGGGTGCTGGGCGATCAGCTCGGCGGGCAGCGCGAAATCGAAATCGCTGAGGGTGTAGGTCGGGCTCATCGGGAGGGCCGGTGCGCGACCGGCAAGGCAGAATTCTGACCCATGGCCACCAGCGGGGACGCGCGCATCAAGGCCGCGGCGAGTCGCAGCGACGCCGCGTCGGCGTCGCCATCGAAGGCTGCGACGACCGCAGCTCCGGCCGCACCGAAATCGGGCCCGCAGAAGGCTCTCGAAAAGCTCGGTCTGCTGCGCGACATCGACCTCGCGCTTCACCTGCCGTTGCGATACGAGGACGAGACCCGCGTCGTCGCGATCGCCGGATTGCGCGACGGCGTCACCGCGCAGGTCGAGGGCGTGGTCACCGACTGCCGGGTCCAGTTCAGACCGCGGCGCCAGCTCGTCGTCAAGCTCCGCGACGCCGGCGACGAGCTGGTGCTGCGCTTCCTGCATTTCTATCCGTCGCATCAGAAGGCGCTCGCGGCCGGCGCGCGCGTGCGCGTGCGCGGCGAGGCGCGTGGCGGCTTCTTCGGCCTAGAGATGGTCCATCCGGGCTTCAAGCCGGTCGACGCGCCGCTCGCGACCGCGCTGACGCCGGTCTATCCGACCAGCGCGCAATTGCCGCAAGCCTATCTGCGCAAGGCCGTCGCCGCCGGCCTCGAGCGTGCCGATCTCGGCGAGCTGCTGCCGGCCGCGGCGGTGCCGCCGGGCCTCGCGAGCCTGCGCGATGCGCTGCACTTGCTTCACCAGCCGGCGCCCGACGTCGGCCTCGCGACGCTCGAAGACCACTCGCATCCAGCCTGGCAGCGCCTGAAGTTCGAGGAGTTGCTGGCGCAGCAGCTGTCGCAGCTGCAGGCCAAGCGCGAGCGCGAGCGCCAGCGCGCGCCGCGCTTCACGCTGCGCCGCGGCGGTCTGCAGGAGTCGCTTCTCGCCGCGCTGCCGTTCGAGCTGACCGCGGCACAGCGCCGCGTCGGCGGCGAGATCGCGGCCGACCTGCAACGCGAAGTGCCGATGCACCGGCTGCTGCAGGGCGACGTCGGCTCCGGCAAGACCGTCGTCGCGGCGCTCGCCGCGGCGATCGCGATCGATGCCGGCTGGCAATGCGCGCTGATGGCGCCGACCGAGATTCTCGCCGAGCAGCATTTGCGCAAGCTCGTCGGCTGGCTCGCGCCGCTCGGCATCGAAGTCGCGTGGCTGACCGGCAGCCGCAAGGGCAAGGGCCGCGCGCAGATGCTCGAGCGCGTCGCGTCGGGCGCCGCCGCGCTCGTCGTCGGCACGCATGCGGTGATCCAGGAGCAGGTGACGTTCGACCGCCTCGGCCTCGCGATCATCGACGAACAGCACCGCTTCGGCGTGCAGCAGCGCCTCGCGCTGCGCGCGAAGCTCGCCGGCGCCGGCACGCCGGAGGCACCGGCGCTCGAACCGCACACGCTGATGATGAGCGCGACGCCGATCCCGCGCACGCTCGCGATGACGCTCTTCGCCGATCTCGACATCAGCACGCTCGACGAGCTGCCGCCGGGCCGCACGCCGGTGTTGACGAAGCTGTTCTCGGATGCGAAGCGCGACGCGGTGACCGCGCGGATTCGCGACGAGGTCGACGCCGGGCGGCAGGTTTACTGGGTCTGCCCGCTGATCGAGGAGTCGGAGAGGCTCGATCTGCAGAACGCGACCGCGACGCACCGCCTGCTCTGCGACGCGCTGCCGGGGCGGTTGGTCGGGCTGCTGCACGGCCGGATGTCGGCGGCCGAGAAGTCGGAGGTGATGGCGCTCTTCACGTCGGGACAGATCGCGGTGCTGGTCTCGACGACCGTGATCGAGGTCGGCGTCGACGTGCCGAACGCATCGCTGATGGTGATCGAGCATGCCGAGCGCTTCGGCCTGTCGCAGCTGCACCAGCTGCGCGGACGGGTCGGCCGCGGACCGGTCGCCAGCGTCTGCGTGCTGCTCTACAACGCGCCGCTGTCGCCGACCGCGAAGGAGCGGCTGAAGGCGATGCTCGAAACCGCCGACGGCTTCGAGATCGCGCGCCGCGATCTCGAGATCCGCGGCCCGGGCGAATTTCTCGGCGCGCGCCAGTCGGGCGCGGCGCTGCTGCGTTTCGCGGACCTGGCCCACGACACCGCGCTGGTCGAGCGCGCACGCCGATCGGCGCTGCTGCTGCTGGACCGGCATCCTCAGGCCGCGGCGGCGCACCTCGCGCGCTGGCTCGGCGGCAAGGCCGAATACATGAAGGCGTGAACGGTGCGGCGCAGCGCGGCGGCCGCGAGACGTTTTGCCGCGGTCTCATCGCCCACAATCGACGCCGGCGGGAATGCGCCGCCTCTTGCAGAATGGCGGCAGGCCGCCCGCACCGACCACCGTGGAGGTTCACCGATGCCCCTGATGCAACGCGTCCGCGCCGTCCCGCCGCAGCGTGACCGGTAATCGCGTCGCGCCGAAGCGCGCCGTCTCGCTGCGGCGGCGCCTGATCCTCCTCGCGGCCGGGGCGATCCTGCCGCTCGCGCTGATGGCGGGCCTCGCGCTGCAGGCCTTGCTGGACCAGCAGCGCCGGCAGGCGGAGCAGTCGACGCTGGACCTGTCGCGCGCGCTCGCGAGCGCAGTCGACAGCGAGTTGCGTCTGACGATCTCGGCGCTGCAGACGCTGGCCGCGACCGAGCCGATGGCCGAGGGCAAAGCCGCCGACATCGAGGCGTTCTACCGCCTCGCGCAGCGCGTGCTGAGCCAGCGCCCGGAGTGGCGCGTGCTGCTGCTCGCCGAGCCGTCGGGTAAGTTGGTCTTCAGCACCGATTTCCCGCTCGCGAGCGCGCAGCCGCCGATCATCGAGATGGACAGCTTCAGCGCGGCGGTGCGCACGCGCGAGCCGACGGTCGGAACGCTCGCGCGCGGGCCGAAGGGCGACGTCGGAGTTCCGGTGCGGATACCGATCGTCCGCAGCGGCGAGGTCGCCTACGTGCTGACCGCTGTCGTCAGGCCCGAGGCGATCGTCCAGGTCGTGATGAAGCAGCGCCCGCCGACCGACTGGATCGTCTCGATCTTCGATGCGAACAACGCGCGCGTCGCGCGCTCGCGCGACCACGAAAACCAGCTCGGCGGCGCACCGTCCGCGAGCCTGCTCGCGCTGCAGCGGCGCTACGTCGACGAAGGCACCGGCGAGACCCGGACACTCGAAGGCAAAAGCGTCCACACCGCGTTCGTCAAGATGAAGTCGGTCGGCTGGACCGTGTCGATGGGCGTGCCGACCGCGATCCTGACCGACGCGTGGCGGCAGTCGGCGATCGCCTACGGCGGCGGCATCCTGCTGTCGCTCGGCCTCGGCATCTTCGCGGCGTGGCTCGTCGCGCGCAGCATCGCGCGCCCGATCGACCGGCTGCGCGAGTCGGCGCTCGCGCTCGGACGCGGCGAGGCGCCGAGCCGCGTCCGCGCCGGCCTGATCGAGATCGAGGCCGCCTCCGATGCGCTTGTCACCGCGGCGCACCAGCGCGAGCGCGCCGCGGCCGAGCGCGAAGGTCTGCTCGATGCCGAACGCGCGGCCCGCGCGGCCGCCGAGCAGGCGCAGCACCGGCTCGAGCTGCTCGCCGGCGCCGGCGCGCTGCTGTCGCGCTCGCTCGAAGAGCGCACGACACTCGAATCGATCGCGTCGGTCGTCGTGCCGGGCATCGCCGACTGCTGCCGCATCGATCTGCTCGACCAGCTCGGCCTGCTGCAGCGCAAGCTGACGCACCACGTCGACGCCGAGCGCGGCCGCGCGATCGCGGAGCTGGTCGAGCGCGGTCGGATCGGACCCGACGTGTCCGGCTCGTTCACGCATGTGATCGCGACCGGCGAAACCTACCTCGAAAACTTCGACGGTCCGGAGTCTTCGACGATCTCCGACCCGACGCTGCTCGAATTCGCGCGCGCGACCGGAATGCGGGCGAGCTGCGTCGTGCCGCTCGTCGCGCGCGGCCGCACGATCGGCGCGATGGGCGCGCTGCAGGCCGAATCGGGCCGCGATTTCAGCGCCGAGGACGGCGTGTTGCTCGAAGGTCTGGCGCAGCGCGCGGCGCTCGCGCTCGACAACGTGCGCCTGTTCGCCGAGGCGCAAGCCGCGCTGCACGAGGCCGAGCTCGCGAGCCGGGCGAAGGACGAGTTCCTCGCGATGCTCGGACACGAGTTGCGCAATCCGCTCGCGCCGATTGTCACGTCGCTCGAGGTGATGGCGCGGCGCGCGCCCGACGCCGGCGCGGCGCAGCGCCGCGTGATCGAGCGCCAGGTCGAGCACCTGTCGGGCCTCGTCGACGACCTGCTCGACGTCTCGCGAATCGCGGCCGGCAAGATCAGGCTCAACGTCGAGCGCGTCGACATGCGCGAAGTCGTCGAACGCGTGCTCGAGGCGACGCAGGCGCTGCTGCATGATCGCGCACGGCCGCCCGAAGTCAGTCTGCCGACGCAGCCGGCCTGGGTTTCCGGCGATGCCCTGCGGCTCGATCAGATCGTCGGCAACCTGCTGGCGAACGCGGTCAAGTTCTCGAAGCCGTCGGACCCGATCGCGGTCGAGTTGACGGTCGCGGACGGCAACGTCCGCCTCGTCGTCGCCGACAAGGGGGTCGGCATCGCCGCGCCGCTGCTGAAGCAGCTGTTCGAGCGCTTCGTGCAGGGCGAGCAGGCTCTGCATCGCGCCGAAGGCGGCCTCGGACTCGGACTCGCGATCTCGCGCAGCCTGGTCGAACTGCATCACGGCACGATCAGCGCGCACAGCGACGGCCCCGGAAGAGGCAGCCGCTTCGTCGTCACCCTGCCGGAAGCGACTGCGCAAGGCACGGCCCGCGATCGCGACGGGAAGACCGGCCCTCTGCAACGCCGCCGCGCACGTTTGCTGCTTGTCGACGACAACGAGGACGCCGTCGAAGCGCTCGCCGAGCTGTTGCGCATGGAAGGCTACGACGTGATGACGGCGGACAGCGCCGAGCGCGCACTCGAGCGGGTCGATGCGTTCGCGCCCGATGCCGCGCTGCTCGACATCGGCTTGCCGAAGATGAATGGCTACGACCTGGCTCGGGCGCTGCGCGCCGGGACGAGCACGCGCGACATGCAACTGATCGCTCTGACGGGATACGGGCGTGCGCCGGATCGCAGGCGCGCGCTCGAAGCCGGCTTCGACGACCACTTCGTCAAGCCGGCGCGGCTCGACGAACTGCTGTCGCGGCTGGCGGCGCTGGTCAGCGCATGAACGAGCGCCGGCCGGTGGATGCGGGCGAGCTGCACGATCTCGAGATCGCCGAGCTGGCGCGCCTGCTCGCGGCGCGCAAGGTCTCGCCGGTCGAGCTCACGCGCGACATGCTGCGCCGGATCGAACGCCTCGACCCGGAGTTGAAGGCCTATGCGCGGGTGACGCCGGAGATCGCGCTCGAACAGGCGCGCCACGCCGAGCAGATGATCGGGCGGCGCCAGATCCTGTCGCAGCTGCACGGCGTGCCGATCGCCATCAAGGACCTGTGCGCGACGAAAGGCGTCGTCACCGCGGCGGGCATGCCGCTGCACCGGGACTTCGTGCCGTCGATCGATGCGACCGTGGTGAGGAAGTTGCGCGACGCCGGCGCGATCATGCTCGGCAAGGCGCAGATGACCGAAGGAGCCTTCGCCGACCACCACCCGGACATCGCCCCGCCGGTCAACCCCTGGCATCGCGATCACTGGTCGGGGGCATCGTCGAGCGGCTCGGGCGTAGCCACCGCGGCCGGGATGTGCTTCGCCGCGATCGGCACCGATACCGGTGGCTCGATCCGGTTTCCCTGCGCCGCCACCGGCACCACCGGCATCAAGCCGACGTGGGGCCGGGTTTCCAAGTACGGCTGCTTCGAGCTCGCCGCATCGCTCGACCACATCGGGCCGATCTGCCGCAGCGCCACCGATGCCGCGATCATGCTCGGGGCGATGGCCGGCCTGGACGCGAACGACCCGACCACGCTGCGCGCCGAAGTGCCGGACTACCTGGCCGCCGACGACGGCGAGCTGCGTGGCGTTCGCATCGGCTTCGACGAGCGCTATGCGCTCGACGCCGTCGATGCCCAGGCGCGTGGCGCGGTCGAGGCGACCCTCGCGGTGCTGCGCTCGCTCGGTGCCGAGATCGTCGCGATCCGCTTTCCGGACGTCGCCACGATGGTCGCCGACTGGGCCCCGAACTGCGCCGTCGAAACCGCCGTTGCCCACGAAGCCACTTTCCCGGCACGGCGCGCCGAATACGGCCCCGGGCTCGCCGGCCTGATCGACATGGGACGCGGCCTGTCGGGGCTCGACTACCAGCGCGTCCTGTTGCGGCGGCGCGCCTTTGCGGCCCGCGTCGACGAGGCGCTCGCAGCGGTCGACGCGATGCTCGTCCCGGCCCAGCCGATCTCCGCGCCGACGGTCGCGCGGATGCAGACGCTCGGCCAGGTGCCGGGCGAATTCAGTGCGCTGATCCGCTACACCGCACCGTTCAACATGTCGGGCCATCCGACGCTGACGCTGCCGGCCGCATTCACCACGACCGGGCTCCCGGTCGCGGTGCAGTTCGTCGGCAGGCACCTCGGCGAAGCGGCGATTTGCCGCGTCGGACGCGCATTCCAGCGCGCGACCGATTGGCACCGCCGCCGGCCGCGCCTCTAGACCGTTTTGCCCGACGCCCGGCGGCGGAGGGTAAACATGAGTGTCAGCGACGCGGCCTCCGCGTTACGCTTTTTGGACGGCAGGCGTGATCCCCGCCCGTTCGGCCGCTTGGCACGAAGACTGCAAGCAGCGCGCGGCCGCCGTACAGCCTGGGGATGCAGGCACCGATCCGGAGGGAAACCATGACCTTGCTGGCCTGGCTGTTCGGCCTCATCGTGCTGATCGTCGCGATCGCGGTCGCGGTCGCGTTCCTGAGTCGCTTCTATCGCAAGACTTCGCGCGACGTCGCGATCATCCGCACCGGCTTCGGCGGGCAGAAGATCGTGCTGTCGGGCGGGTCGCTCGCGCTGCCGTTCCTGCACAAGGTCGACGAGATCAACATGCGCACGATGCGCATCGAGGTCAGCCGCGCCGGCGCGAAATCGCTGATCACCGAAGACCGCATGCGGGTCGACGTCGAGCTCGAGTTCTACCTCCGTGTCCAGCCGACCATCGACGGCGTCGCGACCGCCGCGCAGGCGATCGGCTCGAAGTCGCTCAGCCCCGACGGCGTCCGGAACCTGCTCGAGGGCCGCTTCATCGACGCGATCCAGGCGACCGCCGCCGGCCTGACGATGGACTCGCTGCACGACCGGCGTGCCGAGTTCGTCGCGACGATTCGCGAATCGGTGCGCGAAAACCTGGCGTCGAGCGGGCTGCAGCTCGAATCGGTGTCGCTGACGCGGATGGACCAGGCCGCATTCGCCGCGCTCGACGACAACAACGCGTTCAATGCGGTGGGCTTGCGCAAGCTCGCCGAGATCATCGCGAC
>JBDTXV010000047.1:0-9871 GCA_040006015.1 Caldimonas sp. | reverse complement strand
ACCGAGGCGGCGGCGTTGCGAAGCCAGACCCTTGGCGCTGAACCGGCGCTTCTCCGAAGCAGCGTCCTCATCGGCCGCGGGGGCGGCTTGCGCACCCACCTTGCCGAGTCGCCGGACCTGCTGCTCGAGGGCCTGGGCACGCCGCTTCAGTGCCGCGATCTCGGTGCGATAGGCCGCGACCGCCTTTTTCAAGGCCATCGTCTCCGCGCGGACCTCCTTGCGGGAGACGCGGGAAATTTCGCTTTTGAGGATGTTTGCAATGTTGGGCATGTTCGCGATTGTGCCGTGACTGCGGGCTGCGGTCGCGCCCAATTTGTTTCCTATCTTCGCGCCTCCAGCAACGCGACCCCGGAGGCGCGCCGCAGGCTCTCCTTGACGCCGGCACCCCACAGGCTGCCGAAGCCGTTGAAGAATGCGACGAAGGGCGGCGCGCGCCCGAGCCGGATCGCTTCGTCGACGATCGAGCGGTACTCGCGCTCGTGCCAGCCGAGCGCCTCGAAGAACCGGATGCTGTCCGGCGGCGCGAATCGCAGCGAGACGCCTGACGGACCGAGATGCGGTTGCCAGAACATGCCGACCGAGTGCAGCGCGAGCGGCGCGATCAGGTCGGTCAGCCACCAGCGGACCGGACACGCCGAATGCAGCTCGCGCGCGAGGCTCTCGACCTGGCCGTCGCTCATGTAGACCAGCAGCCCCTCGGTGACCACCAGCGCGGACTCGTCGCGTCCGACTCGAGCCACGAGCTCTTCGATGGCCGCCGGATCGCAGACGTCGGCGACGACGTCGCTGTGATCGCAGGCGGCGCGATCGCCTTCCATGCACGCCCGGCGGTGTTCGATGACGGCCGGCAGATCGGCGTCGATCCAGCGCAGCGCCGGCGGCAGCGCAAGGCGAAACGCGCGTGCATCGAGGCCCGCGCCGAGGTTCAGCACCGTCGTCGCGCCGCGCGCGACCGCGCGCAGCACGAGCTCGTCGATCACCGCGGTGCGCACCGCCATCGCCCACGCCATCGCCTGGCCGAGCGGCAGCGCGCGGACGATCGCCGCGCCGCGCTCGCCGGCCATGCGGCGGGCGAAGGGATCCTTGAACAACGCGTCCGATCGATCCGATTCGAGGGCGCGATACATCGCGACCCACAACGCGGTGTCGGAGACTTGCCGGATCGGCGAGGGCTTCATGTCGTCGCGAGCAGCGTTGCAGCGACGATCGAACGAATGTTTCGCATCGGCTTTGCGCGGCGTCGAACGGTTCTCGACTGCCGCTCTTTCGCATGGTCGCTATTCGCTCGTCGTATTGTGCTTTGCGCCCGCCGAGGCGCATCGGCATCGACGAAAGAAGGCATCATCCGCAACGCGATCGCGGGGACGGCTCCTCGCTTCCCGAGGAGACCCGTCGATGGCCACGCCGCCGCAGCTTTTCGTCCGCGCCCTGATCGGCGTCTTCGTCGCGGCGCTCGGCGCATGCGCGCAGGCCCCGGTGCAACCGGGCGCGCAGGCGGAAGCTCTGAACATGCGCCTGGTCGGCTACAGCGACCTGCAGGGGCGCACCGCCTATCAGCCGACGATCCAGAAGCAGGGCACGCGCTGGATCGCCTACGTCGGCCATCACGGCGACAAGAAGCTCAATCCGCTGAGCGGCAATCTCGAGGACAACGGCACGTCGATCGTCGACGTCACCGATCCGCGCCGGCCGCGCTACCTCGCGCACATCCCGGGCGAGGAGGGCAAGGCCGAGCAGGGCGGCGCGCAGATGGTCCGCGTCTGCAGCGGTGCCGAGTTGCCGCGCGCCGACAAGAGCAGGTTCTACATGCTGCGCGGGTTCGGCAACCGGGCGCACGAGATCTGGGATGTCACAGACCCGTCGAAGCCGGCCCTGTTGACGACGATCGGCAAGGGCCTGAAGGGCACGCACAAGAACTTCTGGGAATGCGACAGCGGCATCGCCTATCTGGTCTCCGGCGACCCGCAGTGGCGCACGACGCGGATGACGAAGATCTACGATCTGTCGGATCCGGCCAAGCCGGTCTTCATTCGCGACTTCGGACTCGTCGGGCAACAGCCCGGCGCGAGCGGGCCGGTGCCGATCTCGCTGCACGGTCCGATCTCGACCGGCCCGAAAGGCAACCGCGTGTTCTTCGGCTACGGCACCAACATCGACGGCGTGCTGCAGATCGTCGATCGCGAGAAATTGCTGCACGGGCCGAAGGAGCCGACCCCGGAGAACCTGCTGGCGCCGCAGATCGCGCGACTCGATCTGCCGCCGATGCACGGCGCCCACACGGTGTTCCCGATGCTCGGCGTCGACGTGCCGGAGTTCGCGAAGAACCTGCTCGGCCGCAAGCGCGACTTCATCGTCGTCACCGACGAGGCGATCCAGAAGGAATGCCTCGAGGGTCGGCAGATGGTGTGGTTCGTCGACATCACGACCGAGACCAAGCCGTTCGGCGTCGCGAGCTGGACCGTGCCCGAGGCCAGCGGCAACTTCTGCGCGCGCGGCGGCCGCTTCGGCACGCATTCGTCGAACGAGAGCACCGCGCCGGTGTTCTTCAAGCGCATCATGTTCTTCGCCCACTTCAATGCCGGCGTGCGTGCGCTCGATGTGCGCGATCCGTTCAGCCCGAAGGAGATCGGCTACTACATCCCGGCGATGACCGATGCGACCGTGGTCCTCGAAACGCCCGCAGGGCAGGCCGCGAAGCTGCCGTATACCGACGCCGCGACGCGGCGCGCAGTGCAGACCAACAATGTCGAGGTCGACGAGCGCGGCTACATCTACATCGTCGATCGCGCCAACACCGGGATGCACATCCTCGAGCTGACCGGCCCGGCGCGCGCGATCGCCGACTGGAAGGCGGCCGTCGCCGAATAGGCGATTGAACCTTTCGACGTCGACGCGGCATACACCCGCACCTTGCACGCCCCGATGCTCCGGACCCCGCTCGATCACGATGCGCCCGAGAACCGGCACCGCCAGGCGTCCGACGCGGAGGATGTCCGGCTGATCGGTCGCGTCGCCGCGCGCGACCTCGTCGCGTTCGAGCGGCTGTATCGCTGCTACCGCCCCCGGCTGCGGCGCTTTCTCGAGCGGATGAGCGCGCGGCCTGCGGTCGTCGACGAGGTCGTCAACGACACCTTGCTCGTGGTCTGGAACCGCGCCGCCGCGTTCAATCACACGAGCAAGGTCTCGACCTGGGTCTTCGCGATCGCCTATCGCAAGGTCCTGAAGGCCTTGAGCCGGGAGGCGGCGCCGGCCGAAGAGCCGGACGAAGATATCGCTGCCGACGGCAGCGGCCCGGAGCAGTCGACCGCGGGCGCCGAGACTCGCAACGCGCTGCTGCAGGCGATGCAGGATCTCTCGGCCGAACACCGCGCGGTCCTGAACCTGACCTACTACCACGGCATGGGCTATCGCGAGATCGCCGCGATCGTCGATTGCCCGGTCGACACCGTGAAGACGCGGATGTTCCATGCGCGGCGCCGGCTGCGCGCGATCCTGTCCGGCACGCTCGGAGACTGGCTGTGAACGGCCGCGTCGTTCCACTCGGCAGCGAGACGCATCGCGCGATGGAGTTGCTGCTGCCGTGGTACGTCAACGGCGCACTGGAGCCGGCCGAGGCGGCCGGATTCGAGAGCCATCTGCGCGACTGTCCGAACTGTCAGGCCGAGCTCGCGTGGCAGCGACGGCTCGCGTCGCTCGAAGCCGCGCCGGAAGCGGCATCGGCAGTCGATCGCGGCTGGACCGCGCTGAAACGCGAGCTGGCCGCGCGCGAACGACCGCCGGCCGGCCGGCCGAGGCGCGCACGGCCGCCGCGAGCGCCGCGGCGGGCTTGGGGCGGCTGGCTGCCTTGGGCCTTTGCGTTCCAGTCGGTCTGCCTCGTGATCCTCGCGGCGCTCGCATTCGCGTCGGGACGCAACGCGCCGCTCTATCGCGGTCTCGCCGCGGCAGCGCCGGCGCCGACCGCGAACGTCCTCGTCGTCTTCCGGCCCGAAACGAGCGAGGCCCGGATCCGCGAAATCCTGCGCGCGCAGGACGCGAGACTGGTCGGCGGCCCGACCGCGACCGATGCGTACCTGCTGCAGGTGCCGGCGCGCCGCGTCGAAGCGGCGCTCGTGCGCTGGCACGCCGACCCGGCGATCGCGCACGCCGAATCGCTCGACGCGACACCCCCGACGCGATGAACCGGCTCGCATTCGTTCGCCTCGCCTGCGCGTGCCTGCTCGCGGTCGCCTTCGGCGGCCGCGCATCGGCGGCGGACAGCGCGGACGCGGCGGAGCTGCGCCGCCAGGTGATGGTCATGCTGCGCATCGCACCGGCGCACTTTCGTCCCGACGGCAACTATGCGAATGCCTACGACGACGCGGCGGGGCGTACCGCGCGGCGCCGCATCGCCGCTGCGCTGGCGCGCCGCCACGGACTGACCATGCTGACCGATTGGCCGATGCCGCTGCTCGGCATCGACTGTTACGTGATGGGCGCCGAGTCCGAGGCGGCGGCGCAGTCGGTCGCCGAAGAGCTCGCGCGCGATCCGCGCGTCTCCTGGGTCCAGGCGATGAACGTCTACGAGGCGAAGGGCCATGTCGATCCGCTCTTCGCGATGCAGCCGGCGGCGCGCGAATGGCATCTCGACGAACTGCACGGAGTCGCGACCGGACGCGACATCCGCGTCGCGATCGTCGACAGCGGCATAGAGACCGCGCATCCCGATCTCGCCGGGCGGGTCATCGTCGACGAGAACTTCGCCGAAGGGCATGCCCGGATCGCGGAGAGCCACGGCACAGCGGTCGCGGGCATCATCGGCGCGCGCGCCGACAACGGCGTCGGCATCGTCGGCGTCGCGCCGGACGCGAAGCTGATGGCGCTGCGCGCCTGCTGGCAGGAGACCGGCGGAGCGACGCTGTGCAGCAGCCTGACCTTGGCGCTGGCACTGCAGGCGGCGGTCGTCCATCGCGCGCAGGTCATCAACGTCAGCGTCGGTGGTCCGGCCGATCGGCTGCTCGGAAAGCTGCTCGATTTCGCCGTTGCCCAGGGCATCGTCGTCGTCGCCGCCGCCGATCCGGCATCGGCCGGCGGCGGATTCCCGGCCCGGCATCGCGGCGTCGTCGCCGTCGCCGTCGCCGATGCGGGCGACTCCGGCGCCACAGGCATCACGATCGGCGCGCCGGGTCGCGACGTTCCGGCGACGTTGCCGGGCGCGAAATGGGGCCTGGTCTCGGGCTCGTCGTTCGCGGCGGCGCATGTGTCGGGACTGTTCTCGTTGCTGCTCGAGTTGCGCTCGAAGTCCGCCGCGACGACGCTGCCGAAGCCCGGCGGCGATCTGGTTCTGGATCCGCAGCGGCGCATCGACGCCTGCGAGACCGTGCGGCGCAGCGCGCGTTCCTGCGTTTGCGAATGCGCGACATTCGCGCCTTCCCAGGCAGCGATGCGGAACTGACGTGGCCGGCGTCGCGATCGGGCGGCTCGCTGGCCACCTCTTCGGCGTTGCGATCGCGTGCGCGAGCGCCGCCGCGCACGCGCAGCTCGGCGCCAGCGTGATCGCGGCGTCCGACTACCGCGTTCGCGGCATCTCGATGAGCGACGATCGTCCGGTGCTCGGGCTCTCGATCAACTACGACGGACGCGATGACGGTTATGCAGGACTCGCGGCGACCGCTGCGCTCTCGGGCAACCCGAGCTATGCGCAGCTGGTCGCGTATGCGGGCCATGTGTTCGACGCGAACGGCGCGCCGCGCAAGGAGATCGGCATCACCGCGACGCACTTCGCCGGCCATGCCGATTACGACTTCGCCGAGGCCTACGCAGGCCTGCTCTGGGACCGCTGGACCTTGCGTGCTTACGTGGCGCCGGACTATTTCGGCCGCGGCGTTCGCGCCGAATATCTCGAAGCGACCGGCAGCGTCCCGCTGACGCCGCGATGGCGGCTGTTCGGCCGCGGCGGCGCGCTTTTCGCGCAGGCGAAGCCGTCGTTTCCCGATTCGGGCAAGGTGCGCTGGGACGGCCGGTTCGGCGTCGGCTGGTCCGACGAGCGGATCGATCTGCAGCTGAGCCGCGTCGCCGCCGGACGCCGCGGGCCGTACCTCGCCGCCTATCCGAACCGGCGCGGCAGCTTCGTCTTCAGCGCGTCGGTGTCGTTCTAGATCGAGCTGAACTTTCGGCGCCGGTCGAGGCATATACCGCACGGGCGATTCGCGTCGTCGCGATTCGAAAGCCGCGGGAGACGAAGATGACTCGAACAGGTTCGACCCGCTCGGCAGCGACCCTGTTCGCCGCGGGCCTCCTCGCGGCATGCGGCGGGGGCGGCAGCAGCGGCGGCTCGTATTCGGCGATGACGACGGGCGCGACCGGCTATGTCGCGACGCACCTCGTCGCCGACGTCAACGGCTCCGCCAATCCGTACAGCGCCGGCAACGTCGATCCGCTGCTGGTCAACGCGTGGGGCCTCGCGTTCAACCCGCAAGGCTTCGCGTGGGTCGCCAATGCCGGCACGTCGACCTCGACCTTGTACGACGGCAACGGCGTGCGTCAGGCGCCGGTCGTGACGATACCGGCCGGCGTCGCCGGCAGCGCGAGCCCGACCGGCATCGTCTTCAATCCGGCGGCCGGCTTCATGGTCACGCAGGCCGGCGTGACCGCGCCGAGCGTCTTCATCTTCGTCGGCCAGGCCGGGACGGTCGCGGCATGGTCGCCGACCGTGAACGCCACCGCGGCTCTGACGGTCGTCGACCGCGGCGCGGCCGGCACGATCTACAAGGGCGCCGCGCTGGCGCCGACAGCCGCCGGCACGTTGCTGTATGCGACCGACTTCCACAACGCGAAGGTCGACGTCTTCGATTCGAACTTCGCGCCGGTCGCGGCGCCCGGAGGCTTCGTCGACGCGACATTGCCGGCGGGCTATGCGCCGTTCGGCATCCAGGCGATCGGCGCGTCGATCTACGTCACGTTCGCGAAGCAGGATGCGCTCGCCCACGACAGCGTCGACGGCGCCGGGCTCGGCATCGTCGATGTCTTCGATACCGGCGGCAACCTCGTCAAGCATCTCGTCGGCGCCGGCGGCGCGCTGAACGCGCCGTGGGGCATCGCGCGGGCGCCGGCCGACTTCGGCGCGTTCTCGAACGCATTGCTCGTCGGCAATCTCGGCGACGGCCGGATCAATGCATTCGATCCCGCCAGCGGCACGCTGCTCGGCACCTTGGCGACGTCGGGCAGCCCGATCGCGATCGACGGCCTCTGGGGCCTCGCCTTCGGCAACGGCATCGACGCGCAGCCGGCGAACACGCTCTTCTACGCGGCCGGCCCCACGGGCGGGACGCACGGCGTCTACGGCCGCATCGACAGCCGTTGAGTACAGGACTTCCGTGACGAAAGGTTCGAACATGTTCACGATGACGATGATGCGTCGGTGCCTCGTTGCTGCCGGCCTCGCGGCGTTGGCCTGCGCGACGTTTGCTGCGGGTGGCGGGGGCGGTGGCGGAGGGGGTGGCGGAGGAGGGGGTGGCGGAGGAGGGGGTGGCGGCGGAGGCGGAGGTGGAGGAGGCGGCGGCGGCGATGCCGCCGTTTCGACGGACCCCGACTACCAGGCCGGCCTCGCCGCGGCGAAGGTGCAGGACTGGTCCACCGTCGTGACCCGGATGCAGAAATCGGTGGCGCGCAATCCGCGCAGTGCCGATTCGTGGAACGAGCTCGGGCATGCCTACCGGATGCTCGGCGACATGCCGAACGCGTTCGAGGCCTACGAGACCGCGCTGCAGATCGACCCGAAGCATCGCAACGCGCGCGAATATCTCGGCGAAGCCTATCTGCAGGTCGACAAGCTCGCGCTCGCCGAGCAGCAGCTGCAAATGCTGGACAAGCTGTGCTTCCTGCCGTGCGAGCAGTACACCGATCTGAAGCGCGAGATCGCCGACTACAAGCGCAGCCATCCGAAGTCGGCAAGCCTCTGATGTGTGCTTACCCTCGGTGACCGAAGGAGACCGTATCGATCCAGCAACTGACAGCTGATTGACAGAAACCCGGCCCACACTTTCTTCGAGACTGCCGCCGAGACGGCGAGCAGGTTCCCTCGAACGAAATGGAGACAAGAGCATGAGAAAGACGCTTGTGGGCTGCCTCGTCGGCGGCCTGTTGATGGCCGGGTGCGGCGGCGGCGGAGACTCGGGCAGCGGGCCGCGGTTCCTGCAGGAGATCGCGGTACCCGGGGTCGGCACCGGCACCAACTACTCGTTCGACCTCGGTGTCGTTTCGGGCAGCACCTACTACTTCACCGACCGCAACAATGCCGCGGTCGATGCGATCGACCTTTCGAGTCTGGCGGTCAACGCGCAGATCACCGGAACCGGCGCCAACGCCTTCACCGGCTTGAAGCCGTCGAACGCGATTTCGGGCCCGGACGGCATCAATGTCGTCGGCTCGATGCTCTATGCGGGCGACGTCAACTCGGTCAAGATCGTCAACCCGGCGACGAAGCAGGTCGTCAAGACGATCACCGTCGGCATCGAGGGCGTGCGCGCCGACGAAGGCTGCTACGACGCGGTCCACGGGCTTTACATGATCTCTACGCCGGAAGCGTCGACGCCGTATGCGACGTTCATCGATCCGGTCTCGCAGACGGTCGTCGCCACCGTGACGTTCACCGATTCGAGCGGCGCAGCGGCGGCGGGCCTCGAGCAGTGCCGCTACGACGCCGGCACCGACACCTTCTACGTCAACAACGACGGCACGACCGCGAACCCGCACGGCGAGCTCGATGCGCTGCCGGGCGCCGCGGTTCGCGCGATCGCGGCCGGCACGACCGTCAACTACACCGCGCTCGCCGGAATGCAGGCCTACAGCGAAGGCAATTGCGATCCGACCGGGCTCGCACTCGGGCCGGGAACCGACATCGCGGTCGGCTGCCGCGAAGGCACGACCGGCGTGCCGCTGCTGGTGCAGATCATGAACCGGAGCACCGGAGCGATCGTCGCGTCGGTCAATGCCGGCGGCGGCGACCAGATCGAGTACGACTCCGGCAGCAACCGCTACTACAACGCCGGCAGCCGCTGGACCGCGTCGGGCAATGCCGCCGTCAACGGCGCCTGCAGCGCGGCCTCGCCGTGCACGCCGGTGCTCGCGATCATCGATGCGGCGACGCACGCCGTCGTCACGCGCCTGCCGACCGGCAACAACGCGCACTCGGTCGCGGTCGATCCGGTAACGGGCCGGGCCTTCATGCCGATCTCGTCGGCAACGGCTCCGGCTGGCTGCGCGACCTGCGCGGCGAACGGCTTCAGCGATGCGGGGGTCGCGGTCTTCGCGATTCGCTGATCCGGTGCGGCGCCCTACGCGCGATTGGGCGCCGCGGCAGGTGGCGTCGCTGCATCGGGCTCCAGCAATTTGCGCGCACGGCTGACGACGTTCTCGACCGTGAAGCCGTAGCGCTCGAGCAGCACCGCGGCCGGCGCCGAAGCGCCGAAGCGGTCGACGCCGAGGATTGCGCCGCGGTCGCCGACATGGCGATGCCAGCCCTGGGCGACGCCGAGCTCGACCGCGAGGCGCGCGGTCACCGCGGGCGGCAGGACCTGGTCCCGATAGGCCTGCGGCTCGGCCTCGAACAGATCATGGCTCGGCATCGAAACGCAGCGCACCGCGATGCCGTCGGCGCCGAGGCGCTCGGCCGCGGCGACGATCAGCGCGACCTCCGATCCGCTCGCGATCAGGATCAGCCGCGGCGGCCCGGCGGCTGGATCGGCGAGCACATAGGCGCCGCGACGCAGGCCTTCGGCGCTCGCATAGCGACTGCGATCGAGCGTCGGCACGTTTTGCCGAGTCAACGCCAGCAGCACCGGCCGGTCGCGCGTCTCGATCGCGACCTTCCACGCGACCGCGGTCTCGTTCGCGT
>JBDTXV010000046.1:0-9915 GCA_040006015.1 Caldimonas sp. | reverse complement strand
GCTGAAGCCGAAGTACGGGCAGTGGGTCATCTACGACCATTGCATGCCGTTCGACGTGACGCGTGCGCTCGACGAAGCGACCGCGCATCCGGACCCGCGCATCTGGACGGCAGAGCGCGACAAGGCGATGTGGGAATCTCTCGAAAGCTGAGCCGATTCGCGGAGCCGCGATGAGCGCTGCCAGCGGACCGGATTTCCAGGCGCTCGAATTCGAGTACCGCGCGTCGCCGGACCAGCGCGCGGCGTTGCCCGTGTTCCACGAAGTCGTGATCGTCGGTGCCGGCCCGGTCGGCCTCGCGCTCGCGATCGATCTCGCGCAGCGCGGCACGCCGGTGCTGCTGCTCGACGACGACCATCGCCTGTCGAGCGGATCGCGCGCGATCTGCTTCGCGAAGCGCACGCTCGAGATCTTCGATCGGCTCGGCTGCGGCGAGCGCATCGTCGGCAAGGGCGTCTCGTGGAGCGTCGGCAAGGTGTACCTCAAGGACGAGCTTCTCTACCGCTTCGACCTGCTGCCCGAGATCGGCCATTGCCGGCCGGCCTTCATCAATCTGCAGCAGTACTACGTCGAGGGGCTGCTCGCCGAACGGGCGGCCGAGCTGCCGAACCTCGAGATCCGCTGGAAGAACCGCGTCGTCGGGCTCGACGCGGGCGCCGATGCCGGCGTGGGTCTCGACATCGAGACCCCCGACGGCCGCTACGCGTTGCACGCCGGCCATGTCGTCGCCTGCGACGGATCGCGCTCTTCGCTGCGCGCGCTGATGGGGCTGGAAAGCAAGGGCCGGGTGTTCCAGGACCGCTTCCTGATCGCCGATATCCGGACCGCGGCGGAACTGCTGCCCGGTGGTGCGACCGAGCGCTGGTTCTGGTTCGATCCGCCGTTCCATCCGAACCAGAGCGTGCTGCTGCATCGCCAGCCCGACAACGTCTGGCGCATCGATTTCCAGCTCGGCTGGGATGTCGATCCGGTCGAGGAGAAGAAGCCGGAGAACATTGTCCCGCGGGTCCGCGCGCTGCTCGCCGCATCGCCGGCGAAGGACGTCGACTTCACACTCGAATGGGCCAGCGTCTACACATTCGCATGCATGCGGATGGAGCACTTCCGGCATGGCCGCGTGCTGTTCGCCGGCGATGCGGCGCACGGGGTTTCGCCGTTCGGCGCGCGTGGCGCGAACTCGGGCGTGCAGGACGCCGAGAACCTGGCCTGGAAGCTCGCGCTCGTCGTGAATGGAGCCGCGCTCGATGCGTTGCTCGACAGCTATGCCGACGAGCGCGAAGCGGCAGCCGACGAGAACATCCGCTGCAGCACGCGCTCGACCGATTTCATCACGCCGAAGAGTCCGGCGAGCCGGCTTTTTCGCGACGCGGTGCTGGATCTCGCCCGCGACCATCCGTTCGCACGTCGCCTCGTCAACAGCGGCCGCTTGTCGGTCGCCGCGACCCTGCACGACTCCGCGCTGAACACGGCCGATGTCGACGCGTTCGATGCCTGCATGCGATCCGGTACCGTCGCCGCCGATGCGCCGCTCGTGCGCGGCGGCGCGCCGACCTGGCTGCTGCACGAGCTCGGGCCCGACTTCACGTTGCTGGTCTTCGGCCCCGCGCCGCCGTGGAGTGAAGGATTCGACGCGAAGCCCGCACTGAAAGTGGTCGCTGTCGGCATCGCCGGTCTGCTCGACAGCGAAGGGCTCGCGGCGCGGCGCTACGACGCGCGGCCCGGCAGCGCCTATCTGATCCGCCCCGACCAGCACGTCTGTGCGCGCTGGCGCACGCCAGGCGAGGCCGGCGTGCGCGCCGCGCTCACGCGAGCCTGCGGACAGCGCTGATGCAAAGGAACGCGATGCTCAACACCGACTTCAACCTCGAATCGGGCGACGACTTCTATGCGGCGCTGATCGATGCGCATCGCGACCTCGACGCGACCCAGAGCCATCGCTTGAATGCGAAGCTGGTGCTGCTGCTCGCGAATCACATCGGTTCGCTCGCGGTCCTGCGCGAAGCGCTCGACGCGGCTCGCGCGAGCACCAAGGTCGACACGTCGACGCCGCGATGAGTAACCGCTTGTTGCGGTGACGGCGGTGGGCGCGAAGAAGTCGGTCGCGGCGTAACAACTGCACGGTGGGCGTCTCGACTGTCTGCGCGATCGCCGGCGGCTGCGTTGTACCCTCAGGGGGAATTCCCCGTGGAGGCTATCGATGAAGAAACTCGTTCTGTCGGTCGTTGCGGCTTGTGCCGCCGGACCGTTGTTCGCGGCGCCGAATGTCGGCGTCTCGATCGGCATCAACCAGCCGGGCGTCTATGGACGCGTCGACATCGGCAACCTGCCGCCGCCTCCGCTCGTCTATGCCGAACCGGTGATCGTCGTGCCGCCGCGCGTCGTCGTCGAGCGCCCGCCGATCTATCTGTACGTCCCGCCGGGGCACCAGAAGCATTGGCGCCAGTACTGCGGACGCTACAACGCCTGCGGCCAGCCGGTCTACTTTGTGCAGGATCGATGGGTTCGCGAGCGTTGGGAGCACGAGCATCGCGGTCCGCGCGGCGAGCGCTTCGAAGGTCCGCCGGGCCGGCGCTGGGAAGGCGATCGCGACGATCGCGGTCACGGTCACGGCCACGGTCATGGCCGTGGCAACAAGCACGACGATTGATTGATGGCGCGCCGCGCGGTGCCGGTCGTCGATCGGCGCCGCGTTCACACGCTCAGGGGCAAAGCTCCATCCGCGGCGTGACGCCGTAGAGCGTGCTCTGGTTGAACCAGAAGTAGTATTCCTTGCCTTTCACGTCGATGCCGGCGTCCTTGCCGACCAGCGAGCCGGAACGCGTCGCGTACTGCACCGGCACGACCCAGCCGAATGCCGACGTGATGTGACCGCCGACCGGGCAACCGCCCGGCTCGGGCTTGCCGATGTTGAGGACGCGATTCGGCTGCGGGCCCTTGATCGTCAGGTCGAAGAAATTGGTGATCGTGTTTTCGTAATTGACCGGCGCGCGGGTCCGAATGACGGTCGGAGCCTCCTGGACCGGGGCGCTGACGCAGCCGGCGACAAGCGCGACAACGGCCAGTGCAAATGCGATTCTCATCTTCTTGTTTCTCCTTCGACTCGACGTCGTCGCCCAGGACGACGCAAGAGCGGCGAGTCTAGGGCCTCGAGCCGCATCCGCGCGGCGCCGTGCCGAGCCGAGCCCGCCGACCGAGCGAAATACTACTGGAACGGCGGGATACTTCGGACTCTCTGCCCGGGAGTCGACGATGAATGCACCGTACCGAGCCGACCAGGTCGGCAGCCTGCTGCGCCCCGACTGGCTCGCGCAAGCGCGACGCCGCGCGCGCGAAGAGGCGCTCGACAGCGCCGAGCTGAAAGCGATCGAGGACCGCGCGATCGTCGAGGCGGTGCGGCATCAGGAAGCGATCGGTCTGGAGAGCGTCACCGACGGCGAGTTCAGGCGCGACTGGTGGCATCTCGATTTTCTCGCGCGTCTCGACGGCGTCACGCTGCAGCAGAACGCCGGGCCCAAATTCAAGGTCGCCGGACAGAGCGAACAGCCGCCGATCGCGACCGTGACCGGCCGCGTCGCATGCAGCGCGCCGATCATGACGGACCATTTCGCGTTCCTCGCAGCGACGACGACAAAGACCGCGAAGATGACGATCCCGTCGCCGTCGATGCTGCATCTGCGCGGCGGCCGCGCCGCGATCTCGAAGGAGATCTATCCCGATCTCGCCGAGTTCTGGGCCGACGTCGCGGCCGCGTACCGGATCGCGATCGGGCATCTGGCTGACGCCGGCTGTCGCTATCTGCAGCTCGACGACATCACGTTCGCATATCTCTGCGACCCGAAGATCCAGGCGACCTGCCGCGCCAACGGCGACGATCCGCTGGCATTGCCGCAGACCTATGCCGACGTCATCAATGCGGCGCTCGCCGACCGGCCCGACGACCTGCGCGTGACGATCCACACCTGTCGCGGCAACTTCAAGAGCGCGTGGGTCGCCGAGGGCGGCTACGACCCGGTCGTCGAGGCGATGTTCTCGACCAAGGTCGACGGCTATTTCATGGAGTTCGACAGCTTGCGGGCCGGCGGCTTCGAGCCGCTGCGCGCGCTCGAGCGCAGCGGCGACCGCGACAAGAAGGTCGTGCTCGGGCTCGTGACGACGAAGCTCGGCGAGCTCGAATCGAAGGATGCGCTGAAGCGCCGCATCGACGAGGCCGCGCGCTTCGTGCCGCTCGAGCGCTTGTGCCTGTCGCCGCAATGCGGCTTCTCGAGCACTCATCACGGCAATGCGCTGTCGCAAGACGACCAGTGGCGCAAGCTCGCGCGTGTCGTAGAGGTCGCGGAGGAGGTCTGGGGCTGAGCCCCGCGCGTGGGCCGCGCGGTCGGCGTGCGCGAGCGGCATCGGCCGATCGGCCTCCGTTCGAAGGCGCGGAATGCCGCGCCGCCGCCTCGCTCCGCTTTATCCGAAGCTGTTTCGAGCCTTTGTCCGACACGAGCGCTCTGGCCAAAAGCGCACGCTGCTGTTATGCGCTGTGCAATATACGGCGGCCGGAAGAGTACAGTCGCCGTCACTCAGAAGAGTCGCCGGGTGGCGACCTAACGTCGAGGGGACATATACGTGCCGGTCCTAAACCTCCATTCCCACGAGTTCGGGACCACCCCGCCATCGAAATCGACTCCGGTGCTCGAATTCGAAGACACGGCGTCCGATGTCGATCTGGATTCGGAGCAGCCGGTCTGGCGCGACTCGTCGCTCGCCCTCGAACACGGCCTCGACATCGACGAGTTGCCGATCGATTCGTTGCCGGGCGACCTGCGCGATTCGTTCGCCTGACGATCTCGCCCGAGCGGCGCATCCCCGACGCCGCGGATCGTGCCAGTCACCGCTACGTGCGAAGCGCGGCGCCGATGTCGACATCGGCGCGTTCTTCGCTCTGCGCTTCGAACAGCGGCTTGCGCGTCAGTCCGGCACGGTTGGCCTGAGTCGACCAGGAAGGATTGGTGCCTTTAAGGTCGCGCGATCGGACGAGCCCTTCGTCGGCCCCGATAACGCAAAGAGCCGCGCAGATCACAACGCGGGCGCTCGAGAAGACGAACGGGCGCGTTCCTCGGGGGTCTGCCCGGACTCGTTGCCTCGGTGGGAGGCGCGCAGAAACGAGAAAGGGGTTAGCGGCTTTGAGCTGCTAACCCCCATGATGCTGGTGCCGGTGAGAAGAGTCGAACTCCCGACCTTCGCATTACGAATGCGCTGCTCTACCAACTGAGCTACACCGGCGTCTCGTCGAACGGCGCGGAGCCGCTCAGCAAAACACGCAGTTTAACGCATCGTTATCGGTGGTCGCCGGGGACTGTCGTACCGCGACACCCGGCGACCGTGACTCGTCAGTGCGTGGTGCGATCCCACGCGGCGCGAGCCGCGTTCTTCGCTTCTTCCCACGTCAGGCGCGATTGTCCCTTCGTGCGATTCCAGTCTTCGCTGAGGTTCGACTCGGCCTCGTCGAACGAGCCGCCGAAGCGCGAGCGACCCATATAGCCGACGCTGTATGCTGGCCGGTAGTCGTCGTAATCGCGTTCGCGCGAGTAGTACGGCGCGGTGCTGTACGCCCCGCTCCAATAGCGGTCCTCGTCGGCCGGATTTACGACCTTCGCGGCACCCTTGCCAGCCAACGCACCTGCCGCGGCGCCGATCGCCGCACCGGCGGCCATGCCGATCGGGCCTCCGACTGCGCCGACTGCAGCGCCCGCCAGCGCCCCGCCTCCCGTGCCGACACCGGTCGCGAGATGGTGGTGCTCGAGCTGATCGCTGCTCTTCGGATTGGCGACTTCGGCCGCGCCCTTGCCGGCTAGGCCGCCTGCAACCGCGCCGAGCGCCGCACCGGCGGCCATGCCGATCGGGCCTCCGACTGCGCCGGCCGCCGCGCCGGCCAATGCGCCGCCGCCTGCGCCGACGCCCTTCGCGAGGTGATGCTGCTCGTCGTCGTCGTTGCGCTTCGGATTGACGACTTCGGCGGTGCCCTTGCCGGCCATCGCGCCGCTGACCGCGCCTATCGCCGCGCCGGCGGCCATCCCGATGGGTCCGCCTGCGGCGCCGATCGCCGCTCCGGTCACCGCGCCGCCGGTCGCGCCTACGCCGGTACCGAGGTTATGGTCGCCGAGCCGGTCGTCGCGTTTCGGATTGACGACTTCGGCCGCGCCCTTCGCGGCCATGCCACCGGTCGCTGCACCGATCGCTGCGCCTGCTGCCATGCCGACGGGTCCAGCCACCGAGCCGATCGCCGCGCCGGTCAGCGCGCCCGCGCCTGCGCCGGTGCCCTTGCCGAGGTTGTGATCGGCAAGGCGGTCATCGACTTTCGGGTTGACGACTTCGGCCGCGCCTTTGCCCGCCATCCCGCCGGTCGCGGCGCCGATCGCGGCGCCGGCGGCCATGCCGATCGGGCCACCCACCGCACCGATCGTCGCGCCGGTCACCGCGCCGGCGCTCGCACCAACGCCGGTACCGAGCTTGTGCTCTTCCGGGGCGCCGCCCGCGGTCGGGTTCGCGCTTTCGGCGACGCCCTTGCCGGCGAGGCCGCCGGCGATCGCGCCGACGACCGCGCCGGCAAGCGTGCCGACCGGGCCGACTACCGAGCCGACCGCAGCACCGGCGAGCGCGCCCCCGGTCGCACCGACTCCGGTTCCGACCGGATGGGCACCGGGTTCATCGGTGATCGGATCGCGATTGAGAGGATCTTTTTCGGACATGTCTATCTCCTGCGTGAACGTATGAACGAGCCCGGTAAGAGCCCTGCCGTTGAGCGGGAGCAGAAGTCGATCACAACTCGAGCGATGTTCCCGCGCCAAGACATGTTCAGCGCAGGGGCAGTGCGGCCGCGTCGGACGGCCAATGGATTCGCTGTAGGCAAGCGTCTCTACGCGATCAGTGGTTTCGATTTAACGCAATTCGAACGCCGCGAGCTTTTTCGAGACCGATGTGTTTTTCAGCGTCACGTAAACCGGCACGCCGCCTGCATAGGCGGGATAGTCCTCGCCTTCGATCAGCGGCGCGAGGTAGCGCTTGCAGCGCTCGGTGATGCCGAAGCCGTCTTCGGTGATGAAGTCGCGCGGCATGAACTTCTCGACGTTGGCGACATCGGCTAGCGCCGCGGTGCCGATGCGGTACGCGTACGGCACGTCGGAGATGCGCTCGACCGTCGGCATCACCGCGTTCTTGCCTTCGAGGGCGAGCTCAACCGCCTTCTGGCCGAGCTCATAGGCCTGCTGCACGTCGGTCTTCGACGCGATGTGGCGCGCCGCGCGCTGCAGGTAGTCGGCGACGGCCCAGTGGAACTTGTAGCCGAGCGCCTCCTTGACCATGTTCGCGACGATCGGGGCGGCGCCGCCGAGCTGCGCATGACCGAACGCGTCGCGCGTGCCCTGCTCGGCGAGGAACGTGCCGTCCGGATGGTGGCAGCCTTCGGAGACGACGACGGTGCAATAGCCGTGCTCGCGCACCAGCGCATCGACGCGCGCGATGAAGCGCGCGGCATCGAACTCGATCTCGGGAAACAGGATCACGACCGGAATGCCGTGATCCTCGATCAGGCCGCCGGCCGCGGCGATCCAGCCGGCGTGGCGCCCCATCACCTCGAGCACGAACACCTTCGTCGAGGTGCGCGCCATCGAGCGCACGTCGAACGACGCTTCGAGCGCCGAGACCGCGACATACTTCGCGACCGAGCCGAAGCCCGGGCAGCAGTCGGTGATCGGCAGATCGTTGTCGACCGTCTTCGGAACGTGGATCGCCTGCAGCGGATAGCTCATCGCGCTCGACAGCTGGCTGACCTTGTAGCAGGTGTCGGCCGAATCGCCGCCGCCGTTGTAGAAGAACCAGGCGATGTCATGCGCCTTGAAGACCTCGATCAGGCGCTCGTATTCGCGCCGGTTCGCGTCGAGCGACTTCAGCTTGAAGCGACACGAGCCGAACGCACCGGAAGGCGTCGAGCGCAGCGCGGCGATCGCCTCGGCCGACTCGGCCGACGTGTCGATCAGGTCCTCGGTCAGCGCGCCGATGATGCCGTGGCGTCCGGCATAGACCTTGCCGATCCGGTCGGCGTGGCGACGCGCGGTCTCGATCACGCCGCAGGCCGATGCATTGATCACCGCGGTGACCCCGCCCGACTGGGCGTAGAAAGCGTTCTTTCGTTCCATGATGTTCCGATCGGCTTGCAGCAACGTCAGACGTCGAGTGCGCGCGTCACGATCTCACGCACGTCGTTCGACAGGTCGGCGCGCGCGGCGACGCGCGCGATCGCATCGCGCGCGCCGGAGCGATACGGCTCGGCGAGCTTGGTCCAGCGGTCCATCACGCGGGCGACGCGCGCCGCCATCTGCGGATTCGCGGCATCGAGCTCGAGCACGCGGTCGCCCCAGAACTGATAGCCCGCTGCGTCGGCGCGATTGAATGCGGCCGGATTGTTCATGCAGAACGCGAGGATCAGGCTGCGCGCGCGGTTCGGATTCGCGAGCGTGAAGTCGGCGTGCTTCAGCAGCGCCTTCACGCGCGCGAACACGACGCCGTTGCGCTCCGGTGCGGTCGCCTGCAGCGAGAACCACTTGTCGACGACGAGCGCGTCGTCCTTGAAGCGCTCGTGGAAGCGCTGCAGCGCCGGCTCGGCGAGCTCGGAGTGGGCGCCGAGGAGGGCATTCAGCGCGCCCTGCGCGTCGGTCATGTGAACCGCATCGTCGAAGCGTCGGTAGGCGCGGCCCGGCCACTCGGCATCGCCGCGCGCGGTCGCGTCGACGCAGAGCATCGCCAGCGCCAGATTCGCGAGCGCGCGCCGGCCCGACGACACCGGGTCGTGGCGGTAGCTGCCGACGACCTGGTGCGCATCGAAGGCCCAGGCCCAGTCGTCGCGCAGCGCCTGCGCGAGCTGCAGCTTCATCGACTGGCGCACCGCGTGGATGCGCCCCGGATCGCTGGCTTCGAGCTGTTCGGCCGCATAGCCTTCGCTCGGCAAGGTCAGCACCAGTTCCTTGAACGCCGGATCCAGCGTCGGGTGGCGCAGCACGCCGCGCATCGCGTCGACGAAGGCCGGGTCGAGCGTGACCTCGGTGGCGCCCGTCACCGCGGCGAGGAGCCGGCCGAGGGCGAGGCGCTGGCCCGCTTCCCAGCGGCTGAACGGATCGGTGTCGTGGTTCAGCAGCACCAGCAGCTCGCTGTCGCCGAGGCCGTCGACCAGGGTCACCGGCGCCGAGAAGCCGCGCAGCAACGACGGCACCGGCTCGACCTCGACGTCGACGAACGTGAAGAAGCTGCGTCGCTCGTCGACGACGAGCAGGCGCTCGGTCGCGCCGGTCGGCGCTTCGTCCTCGAGCCGGACCGGCAGCGCGCGGCCGTCGCGGCCGACGAGGCCGAGCGCCAGCGGAATCACGTTCGGCTGGCTCGGCTCGGCGCCGTTCGCGCCGGCACAGGCCTGCTCGATGGCGAGCGTATAGGTTCGGGTCGGCGCGTCGTAGCGTCCGCGTGCGGTGACGCGCGGCGTGCCGGCCTGCGAGTACCAGCGCTTGAACTGGGGCAGCAGCCGGGCCAGGTCGCTTTGCGGATTGGCGTCGGCGATCGCCTGCGCGAAGTCCTCGCAGGTCACGGCCTGGCCGTCGTGGCGCTCGAAGTAGAGCGCCATTCCTTGCGTGAAGCCTTCACGTCCGACCAGCGTCTGCATCATCCGCACGACCTCGGCGCCCTTCTCGTAGACCGTCGCGGTGTAGAAATTGTTGATTTCGACGTAGCTGTCGGGCCGCACCGGATGCGCCATCGGCCCCGCGTCCTCGGCGAACTGGATCTGCCGCAGCGAGCGCACGTCCTCGATGCGCTTGACCGCGCGCGCGCTCCGGCTGGCCATCATGTCCATGCTGAATTCCTGGTCGCGAAAGACCGTCAGGCCTTCC
>JBDTXV010000045.1:0-9943 GCA_040006015.1 Caldimonas sp. | reverse complement strand
GGCACGACCATCTGCGGGCCGAGGTCGCTGCCGCCGATGCCGATGTTGACGACGTCGCGGATCCCGCTCGTCGCGGTGTCGCGCACCGTCTCGGCAAACGCGAGCATCGCGTCGAGCACGCGCTGGACCTCGGCGCTATGCAGGCCGTCGCCGCGCGGCGCGCGCAGCGCGACGTGCTGCACCGCGCGACCTTCGGTCGTGTTGATCGCGGCGCCGGCGAACATCGCATCGCGGCGCGCCTCGACGCCGCACTCGCGCGCGAGATCGACGAGGAAATGCAGGGTCGCGGTGTCGAGCAGGTTCTTCGACAGGTCGGCGTGGACCTCGGGCGCATCGAAGCCGAGCGCGTCGAAGCGCTTCGGATCGCGCGCGAACGCGTCGCGCAGATCGAAGTCGCGGCCATGGGCCTGGTAGTGCCCGGCCAGCGCGGCCCAGGCCTCGGTGCGGTCGCAGCGCAGCGGTTTCATCGGCGGCTCTCCAAAAGGGCGATTGTCCTTCGGCAGTGTGCGCACGCGAGCCCGAGCGCGAAGCATCGTATCCTGTGCGTCATGTCATTCGACCTCGTTTTCTTCGGCGGCACCGGCGACCTGACGTGGCGCAAGCTGATGCCGGCGCTGTTCCAGGCCTTTCGCCACGGCAAGCTGCCCGAAGGCGGCCGCATCCTCGCGGTCGCGCGCCACGAGCAGAGCGACGACGATTACCGCGCGTGGCTGAAGGGCCGCTTCCAGGACGTCGAAGGCGCGAAGCGCCCGACCGACGACGAGTTCGCACGCTTCGCCGCGCTGGTCCACTACCGCGCGATGGATCTCGGCGAGCCGGCCCATTACGCGCGCCTGCGGGCGTGGCTCGCCGAGCGCGATGCCGACGTCGTCGTGATGTACCTCGCGACCGCGCCCGATCTGTTTCCGACGATCTGCGCGCAGCTCGGCGCGGCCGGTCTGAACGGGCCGAAGACGCGCGTCGTGCTCGAGAAGCCGCTCGGCCACGACCTCGCGAGCGCGCAGGCGATCAATCGCGTCGTGCGCTCGGTGTTCAGCGAGACGCAGGCCTACCGGATCGACCACTATCTCGGCAAGCCGTCGGTGCAGAACCTGACCGCGCTGCGCTTCGGCAACGTGCTGTTCGAGCCGCTGTGGCGGCGCGAGTGCATCGCCAACATCCAGATCACGCTGGCCGAAACGATCGGCGTCGGCACGCGCGGCAACTTCTACAGCCGCACCGGCGCGCTGCGCGACATGGTCCAGAACCACGCGCTGCAGCTGTTGACGATGGTCGCGATGGAGCCGCCGTCGCGCAACGATGCCGACGCGATCCGCGACGAAAAGCTGAAGGTGCTGCGCTCGCTGAAGCCGTTCACCGCCGAGAGCGTCGCGCGCGACGTCGTCCGCGGCCAGTACCGCAGCGGCAGCGTGCAGGGCAGCGCGGCGCCCGCGTTCCTCGACGAGGCCGCCGTGCCGCCGGCGAGCCGCTGCGAAACCTTCGTCGCGCTGCGCACCGAGGTCCGCAACTGGCGCTGGGCCGGCGTGCCGTTCTACCTGCGCACCGGCAAGCGCCTGCCGGCGCGCGACGCGCAGATCGTCGTCAACTTCCGGCCCGCGCCGCACACGATCTTCCCCGGCGCGAATCCGCCGAACCGGCTCGTGATCAAGCTGCAGCCCGAAGACGGCCTCGAGCTGCAGCTGCTCGCCGCGAAGGGCAGCGGCCCGTCCGAAGCGCTCGCGCCGGTTTCGCTCGACCTCGACTTCGACAAGGCCTTCGCCGAGAACCGCGTCGGTGCGTACGAGCGGCTGCTGCTCGACGTGATCGCCGGGCGGCTGAACCTGTTCGTGCGCAGCGACGAGCAGGAAGAGGCATGGCGCTGGGTCGAGCCGGTGCTCGAAGCGTGGCGCGACGACTCGGCCGGCCCGCGTCCGTACAGCGCCGGCACGTGGGGCCCGGCTGCGGCGAGCGCGCTGGTCGCGCGCGACGGCTACAGCTGGCCCGAAGAGCAATGACGCGCTCGCGTCGATCGCTCACATCCCTCGAACGACATCGGATCGCATGACACCTGCAGACACCCCACCCCAACATTTCTCGATGATCCGCGGCTTCCATCTCGCCGACGCGTTCACGCTCGGCAACGCCGCGTGCGGTATCGGCACCGTGTTCATCGCGATGCTGTACCTGACGAGCCATTCGATCGCGCACTACCTCGTCGCGACCGCACTTGCGCCGGCGGCGCTGCTGTTCGATGTGCTCGACGGCCGCATCGCGCGCTGGCGCCAGACGCAATCGGCGCTCGGCCGCGAGCTCGATTCGCTCGCCGACGTCGTCTCGTTCGGCGTCGCGCCGGCCGCGCTAGCGTTCGCGGCCGGGATGAACGGCGGCTGGGACGCGCTCGTCCTCGGCTACTTCGTCTGCTGCGGCGTCTCGCGCCTGGCGCGCTACAACGTCACCGCCGAATCGATGGCCGGCGCGGGCGGCAAGGTCGCGTACTTCGAAGGCACGCCGATCCCGACCAGCGTCGTGCTGACCGCGCTGCTCGCGTTCGCCGCATGGCAGGGCCGCATCGGTGCGACGCTGTACGGCGGCGCGATCGAGCTCGGCCCGTGGCGGCTGCATCCGCTCGCGCTGCTGTTCGGCCTGTCGGGCACCTTGATGGTCAGCAAGACGCTGCGGATTCCGAAGCTGTAGAGGCATCGCTGAGCGGGCACGGCGCCGACACTGCCGTGACTCGCGCGCTGGCGTCGGCGCTGCCCGCCGGCGCGACGATCGTCGCTCGGGCGCGGTGGACGGGAAGCTCCGCGCCCACGTGGTCGTCGCCGAGGCCTGACGAGCTCGGTGCGGAAGCGCGATCCGCGCGGGCCGTCAACGATCCGAACCGACCTGCTGCACCAGCGCAGGTCGACGGATCTTTCCGGTCGGCGTCATCGGGAACTCGGTCATCACGACCAATTTCTCGGGTAGCTTGTAGTCCGCCACGCGTCCCTTCAGGAACGCGGTGACCTCGTCGAGCGTCAGCGTCGCGCCGGGCTTGAGCACCACGCACAGGCAGTTGCGCTCGCCGAGCCGGCGGTCCGGCACGCCGACCACCGCGACCTGCACGATCCTCGAGTGCTCGTAGAGCAGCTCCTCGATCTCGCGCGGGAAGTACTTCTTTCCGCCGCGGTTGATGATCTCCTTCTTGCGACCGGAGATGCGCACGTTGAAGTCGGCGTCGACGAATTGCCCGAGGTCGCCGCTGCGGAACCACCCGTCCGCGGTGAAGCTGTCGCGGTTGGCCTCCGGGTTGTTCAGGTAGCCGATGTGCACCGAAGGGCCGAGCGCGGCGATCTCGCCGATCTCGCCGTGCGCGACGTCGCGGCCTTCGTCGTCGATGATGCGCAGGCCCATCGACGGCATCGCGCGACCGACGGTGCCGTTGACCTTCAGAGGATCGTCTTCAGGACGAGTGATCGAATGGAACCCGGTCTCGAGCATCCCGTACAGCTCGATCAGCATCGCCTTCGGCACCGCTTCCTGGAAGGCCTTGATCGTCTCGACCGCGGCCGACGCGCCACCGGTGATCATGATGCGCAGCGAGGCCAGGCTGTGCTGCTTCAGCTCCGGCGCGTTCAGCAGCGCGACGATCGCCGCGGGCGGGGTCGGAATGTAGGTGATCTTCTCGCGGTCGATCAGGTCGAGCACCGCCGCCGCGTTGAAGCGCTCGATCATCAAGATCCGCGCCCCCGCCATCACCGACTGCACGAGATTCAGGTACCCCCAGTTCAGGCCGACCGGCAGGAATCCGAGCATCACGTCGTCCTCGGTGACGCCGAGCTGCTCGTTGAAGAGCTGCGCGGCCCAGAGCGTCGTGTTGAAGCAATGCAGCACGCCCTTCGGATTGCCGGTCGTCCCCGACGTGAAGCACATCCGCATGACCTCGAGCGCCGACATGCGGACCCGGTCGGCCGCGGCGATCTCGGGCGTCGCATTCACGACCTTCGCAAAGCTGGTGACGCCGTCCCGCTCGACGTCGTCGACGCAGACGACGAGCGCGAGTCCCGGCAGGCGCGGCCGGAGGCCTTCGATCATCTCCAGGAAGTCGAAGCCCCGGAACGCGCTCGCGCAGACGTACGCCTTCGTGTTCGAGAAGCGCAGGATGTACTCGACCTCGACGGCGCGGAAGTCGGCGCTGATCTTGTTTGCCACCGCGCCGATCAGCTCCAGCGCGAAAAACACGACCGGGAACTCGATGCGGTTCGGCAGCTGCAGCGTGACGACGTCGCCGCGGCCGACACCCTGCCGGCGCAGGAACTCGGCGAAGCGCTTCACTTCGGCGAAGAGCGCGCCGTAGCTGATGCGCCGGCGCTCGTCGGCCATCGCCTCGCGGCCGGGCGTGGCGGTGGCGCGCGCCTCGAGGATGTCGGCGAACGTGCGGTCGCTCCAGTAGCCTTCGCGCCGGTACTGCGCGATCGTTTCGGCGGATGGCGGGCGGGGCGCTTCGATCATGGTCTCGTTCCTTTCAGCGCGTCGCGCGCAGCAGGCCACCGTCGACCTGGATCGCCGTGCCGGTGATGTAGGCACCCTTCGGCGACACGAGCAGCGCCACCAGATTGGCGATGTCGTCGACGTTGCCGATGCGGCCCAGCGGTATCTCGGTCTTCAGCCGCGCCTGCACGACCTCGGTGGTCTCTTCGCCGGCTGCGAACACCTTGCGCAGGCGCGAGGTGTCGATGTAGCCGGGGCAGACGGTGTTGACGTTGATGCCGTCCGCGGCGAGCTCGAGCGACAGCGTCTTCGCGTAGCCGATCACGCCGGACCAGGTCGCGACCGACAGCGCGAACCCCGGAATCGGCTGGATCGCCGAGATCGCGGTGATGTTGAGAATACTGCCGCCGCCGCGCGCCCGCATCGACGGCACGACCTCGCGCACCATGCGCACGACGTACATCAGGTTCTGCTCGACCGCCTTGGCCCACGCCGCGTCGTCGAACGAAAGCGCGGCACCGATCGGCGGCGCGCCGTCGTTGTTGACGAGGATGTCGATGCCGCCGAGCTCCCGCTGCACCGTCGCGGCGACACGCCGGCAGTCTTCGGCGCGGCGGCAGTCGGCGGCGATCGGCAGGATGGTGGCACCGGTCTCCCGGCGCAACTCGGCCGCGGCCGCCTGCAACTCGGCCTCGCGCCGCGCGGTGATCGCGACGGACGCGCCTTCGGCCGCGAGCATCCGCGCGATACCGTAGCCGATGCCCTTGCTGGCGCCGCCGACGATCGCGGCCTTGCCCTTCAGATCGAGGTTCATGGCCGTTGCACCGAAGCGAGAAAGCGCTCGGCGTTGCGATGGAACAGGTCTTCGAGCACGTCGTCCGAGTAGCCCTCGCGGCGCCAGTCGGCGACCAGGCGCTCGTAGGTGAAGAGCGGATAGTCGGCCCCGAACATCACGCGGTCTCGCAGGCGCCTCGAGATGTCGTGTTTCAGGTCGGGCTGGTGGTACTTCGGCGACCAGCCGTGCAGCTCGTACCAGATGTTGCGCTTGTGCATCAGCACCGCGATCGTCTCGGCCTGCCACGGCCAGCCGGGGCGTGCCGCGACGATCGTCAGCTGCGGATGCTTCGCCGCGACGGCGTCGAGATGGCGCGGATGGCAGTCGTCGAGCAGGATGCCGGCGCCGCCGGGCAACCCCGCGCCGAGGCCGGTGGTGCCGACGAAGACCAGCACCGGGATCCGCGCCTCGATGCAGAGCGCGTAGAACGGCGCCCAGGCCGGATCGGTCGCCGGGCCGCTGCCCGAGCCGTTGACCGCGAAACCCAGGAAGCCCGGGGCCGCGTCGATGCAGCGGCGCAGCTCGCGCACCCCATCGACGCCGGTGTGCGGATCGATGTGCAGCCAGTGGCCGAGGATCTCCTGCGGATGCGCGCGCTGCGTCGCGAAGGCGTAGTCGAACGCTGCGCGCGCCTCGTCGAGCGGAATGAACTTCGTGAAGCCGAAGTCGAGAACCACCTGCGCGCCGCTGCGCCGGAAGTAATCGGCCATCTCGGTTTCGCTGTGGTAGGTCGGCTCCGAATTCCAGGTCGCCTTCTGCAGCGCCAGTTCTTCGGCGCTGCGCAGCGTGTAGCCGCGCTTCGTGCCCCAGTGGGAATGCATGTCGATCAGCTTCATCAATGCGTCACTCCGAGATACGACTGTTCGATGCGGGGATCGTTCTTCAGCTCGGCGGTGCTGCCGTGGAACGCGATCTCGCCGTTCTGCAGCACATAGCAATAGCTGGCGAAGCGCAGCACCTTGCGCGCGTTCTGCTCGGCGATCAGGATCGACGCGCCGCCACGGTGGATCTCGCCGACCTTGTCGAGAATGGTGTCGAACACCTTCGGCGCGAGGCCGAGAGACGGCTCGTCGAGCAGCAGCAGACGCGGATTCGACATCAACGCGCGCCCCACCGCGAGCATCTGCTGCTCGCCGCCCGACAGATAGGCCGCCTGCTGCTGCGCCCGCTCGTGCAGGACCGGAAACAGGGTGCAGACATGCTCGAGCCGCGCGTCGACCTGCTTCCGGTCGACCTGCAGATAGGCGCCCATCTCGAGGTTCTCGCGCACGCTCATCGAGCCGAACAGCAGCCGGCCCTGCGGCACCTGGATGACGCCCTCACGGACGACGGCGTCGGCGCTGGCGCCGCCGAGCGCCACGCCGTCGAACTCGATCATCCCGCCGTGGACGCGATTCAGCGCCGAGATCGCCCGCATCAGCGCCGTCTTCCCGGCACCATTGGCGCCGAGGACGCCGACGATGCTGCGGTCGGGCACGGTGAGAGAGATGCCCTTCAGCACCGCCAGCGGGGTGTAGCCGGAGACGAGCGCATCAATGCGCAGCATCGACTTCCTCCTCGCCCAGATAGGCGTCGATCACCGCGGCGTTACGCTGGATCTGCGCCGGCGTGCCTTCGGCGATGACCGCGCCGTTCTGCATCACCGTGACGGTGTCGGCCAGCGCCATCATCACGCGCATGTTGTGCTCGATGACGAGCAGCGTGATCTGCCCCGCCTCGGCGATGCGCCGCACCGCGGCGATGGCGCTGTCGGCCTCGCTTTCGCTCATGCCGGAGGTCGGCTCGTCCATCAGCAGCAGCCCCGGCCGCGCGGCCAGTGCGCGGGCGAGATCCATGCGCTTCTGCACGCCGAAC
Organism: Caldimonas sp.; assembly: GCA_040006015.1. Classification (GTDB taxonomy): domain Bacteria; phylum Pseudomonadota; class Gammaproteobacteria; order Burkholderiales; family Burkholderiaceae_C; genus Schlegelella_A. The sequence goes on along the minus strand of JBDTXV010000045.1, from coordinate 2,805 downwards.
GGCAGGTCCGCGGCGCGGCTGTCGCGATACGGCAGCAGTGAAAATTCGGCCAGGATGGCGAGCGCCTGTTCGCGCGCCGACGCCTCGGCACGGCGCGCGCCGGGGGTGGCGAGCGCCGCGGCCCACAGCGGCACCGGCGCATGGCGCGCGCCGCCGACCAGCACGTTGTCGAGCACGCTCATGTCGCCGAACGCCTCGACGTGCTGAAAGGTGCGCGCGATGCCGTAGCGGCTGATGCGATGCGGCGGGTGGTTGACGATGTCCATGCCGTCGAGCGCGATGCGCCCCGCGCCGACGCGTACGGTGCCGGTGACCGCGTTGACCGCGGTCGTCTTGCCGGCTCCGTTCGGCCCGATGAGGCCGCGGATCTCGCCGGCCGCGACCGTCAGCGACAGGTCGCGCACGGCGGTCAGGCCGCCGAACCGCACGGCGACGTGCTCGAGTACGAGGCGCGGCGTCATGAGGCCGTGCCGGCCGCCTGCGGCCGAAGCCGCCGCGCGACCCGGCTGCGCCAGACGGTCACGAGGCCGTGCGGCAGGAAGATCAGGAAGCCGAGCAGGATCAGCGTGTAGACGACGTCGCTGTATTCCTTGACCGGCCGCAGGGCCTCGGGGAGCGCCGACAGCACCACCGCGCCGAGCACCGAGCCGGCGACCGAGCCCATTCCGCCGACGACGACGAACGTGATCTGGCGCAGCGCCGCGGAGACCCCGAACTCGTTCGGATCGATGAAGCCGACGACCACCGAGAGCAGCCCGCCGGCGACGCCGGCATACCCGGCCGACAGCGCGAACGCGAGGAGCCTGACGCGCGCGACCGACACGCCGAGCGCCTGCGCCGCATGCGGGCTCGTTCGGACCGCGTTGAACTCCCGGCCGATGCGCGAGCGCAGCAGGTTGCGCGTGGCCCAGATCGCGAATGCGCAGGCGACGAGGACGACCAGGTACAGCGGATAGAAGCCCAGCTTCGCGCTGCCGGCGAGCGACGCTGCCGGCACCTTCAGGCCGCGAACGCCGCCGGTGACGCTCGCGGTCTCCTCGATCGCAATCTGCACGATCTGCAGGAAGCCGAGCGTCGCGAGCGCGAGATAGATCCCGCTGAGGCGACTGGCGGGCAGACCCAGCATCCCGCCGAGCGCCGCGGCAACGAGAGCCGCGAGCGGGATCGCGAGCCAGAAAGGAAGGCCGAGCTGCAATGTCAGCAGCGACGCGACATAGGCGCCGGTCGCCATGAACGACGAATGGCAGAGCGAGATCTGGCCCGAGTTGCCGGTCAGGAGGTTCAGGCCCAGCGCCGAGATGACGTTGATCATCGCCAGGCTCAGCAGGTAGATCGGATAGCTGCCGAGGGTCGCACCGCCCAGCGCCAGCGCAGCGAACGCCGCGAGCGCATACAGGAAGGAGACGTTCGACCGCATCGCGGTATGCGCGTGTCTAGACACGCTTCGCATCGGCGGCGCCGAACAGGCCTTGCGGGCGGAACGACAGCAGCAGCATCAGCAGCAGGAACGGCACGAGGTTCTTGAACGCGCTGCCGACGAGCACGCCGGCGTAGGTCTCGATCAGGCCCACGGCCAGGCCGCCGACGATCGCGCCGCCGACGCTGGTGAAGCCGCCGATCACCGCGGCGAGCAGCCCGCGCAGGATCAACTGGCCGATCTCGGGGTTGACGCCGACCAGCGGCGCGACCAGCAACCCGGCGAGCGCGCCGATCGCGGTGCTGATCGCCCACGACCAGCGGTAGACCGTCGTCACCCGGATGCCCATCAGCCGGGCCGCATCGGGGTTGGCCGAGACGGCCCGCATCGCCTTGCCGAGGCGCGCATGGCGAAAGAAGGCGATGACCGCTGTCGTCACTGCCGCGGTGCAGGCGAGGATCCACAGCGAGGTCGGGTTGAAGCGCAGGCCGGCGACGACGACCGGGTCGCTGCCGAAAGGTCCGTCGACCGAGGCCGGGCTGTCGCCGAACTTCAGCGATATCAGGCCCTTGATCAGCAGGCCGATCGCGAACGTCGCGATGACGAGCGTGAATTCGGGCGCGTGGACAATCGGACGGATCAGCACGCGCTCCATCAGCATCCCGCCGGCCGCGCCGAGCAACACGACTCCGATCAGCACGAGCGGATACGGCAGGGCCAGCTGGGTCAGGATCAGCGCGCCATAGGCACCGAGCGTCACGATCTCGCCCTGGCTGAAGTTGAGGACGCCCGACGCCTTGAACGGAATCACGATGGCGAGCGCGACCAGCGCATAGATGCTGCCGACGCTGACGCCCGCGATGGCGAGCTGCGCCGCAAGCGTCAGGGTCATCGCCGCCGAGCTGTGCTTACTGGTAGCGCTTCAGGATGTCGCTCTCGCGCGTGCTCTGCCAGGCCGCCGGCTCCCACGCGCCGCCCTGCACGATCAGCGGAACCAGCGTCAGATTGCCGATGTGGTGCTTCGTCGAGAAGGTCCGCGCGGTGGCGATCGCGCCGACCTTGTAGTCGTGCGTCGCCTCGAGGGCGCGGGTGAAGGAGTCGGTCGTCAGGTCGCGGCCGGCGCGTTTCATCGCGTCGGCGATGACATAGGTGTCGGCGTAGCCCATCACGTCGAAATTGTTCGGCCGGCCGACCGGGGCATTCGGATATTCCTTCTTCCAGGCGGCTTCCCACTTGACCATGTCGGCGTTCTTCGAGCCGGGCAGGTAGGGAATCAGCGAGAACCCGGCGACTCCGTCCGACGCGCCGCGCGCTGCCGTGATCAACGCCGGATCGACCATGTTGCTGCCGACGAAGAACGGCTGCTTCAGGCCGAGCTCCTTCGCCTG